>JBIKMV010000022.1:0-22519 GCA_044359055.1 Catalimonadaceae bacterium | reverse complement strand
CTGCCAAAAGCTCCAAGGACAATAAAAGGAGGGAATACAGTAGCCTTGGCATCATCATTTTCCAGATAGTGGTGGTAGATCTAATTTTCTCTGTAGATTCAATATTAACAGCGGTAGGCTTAGTTGATAATGTTTTTATCATGGTAGCAGCGGTCTTGGTTTCTATAGGCATTATGCTTCTTATGGCGAGCAGGATTCATACCTTCATTCAAAAATATCCAGGGTTTAAACTGATGGCTCTATTGTTCCTGATTATTATCGGGGGATACCTCATTCTGGAGTCGCTGCACCTGCCTGTCATTAAAGCCTACCTTTATTTCTCCATGGCTTTTGGGCTTATTTATGAAGCCTTACACATTCGCTACCGAAAAATTCATCAGGTGGATATATGAAAAAAGAAACTGGATCAGCCATTTACCTGGCCGGGCTTTGCTTGTTTTTATTCTTGCCCATCTGGCTACCCAAAAACTGGGTTTTGGTACTCTTTTCTTATTCCATCACGCTTTTTGCTTCCCTTGTGGAGTATAGAAAAAAGCAGATTTTGTACCTGGAAAGCCTTTTTTTGGCCTTTCTTTTGGGAATTTCCTTTTTTAAATCCATACAAGAAAGCCATGTTTTAAATCATTCCCTTTTCCTCATATTTTTTGTTATTTCTGGCTTAAACTTGTTCTTACTCATACAGCGGATTTTCAAAGCCAATTCTGTAGGAATGGAATTTATCATTTCCGGGTTAAATGGCTATTTATTAACTGGTTTTATCTTTTCTGTTCTTTGTTCCTATGTTGAATTTGCAAACCCTGGTTCCTTCCTTGGGCATTCTGAATTCGACTATCGTGATCTCCATCAGTTTGTTTACTTTTCATTTGTCACATTCCTTACTCTGGGTTATGGCGATATTCTTCCTGTATCTGGCCTGGCGAAAAGTCTGGCTGTATTTATTGGCCTTTTTGGAACCTTCTATCTGACCCTGGTGGTTGGTTTGGTTTTAGGAAAATATTTCAAAACACAAAAGCAATAAGCTCATTACATTATATCAACATTGGATTTTACCCAGGCTGCCCTTTCCAGAATGGCCGTTTTATCGGCTTCTTTCATCTTTCCCCAGGTGTTGTACATCATCCCTATCCGGGGATTTCTGGAAAGTTTTTCTTCATTACGGTGATAAAAATCCCAGTACAGGCTATTAAAAGGACAAGCCCTGGAACCGATTTTTTGGTTTCTGTCGTAGTGGCAGCTTTCACAATAATTACTCATTTTGTGAATGTAGCCCGCCGAGCTAACATAGGGTTTGCTGCCCACAATGCCGCCATCTGCAAACTGGCTCATTCCCCGTGTATTGGTAATTTCCACCCATTCGATGGCATCGATGTAAATGCCAAGAAACCATTCGTCCACTGCATCCGGATGAACACCCAGAAGTAAGGCAAAATTTCCAATCACCATAAGTCTTTGAATATGATGGGCATAAGCCCTTTCCAGGGATTGCGAAATGCAGTGTTTTAGACAATTCATTTTTGTATTTCCTGTCCAGAACCACGGAGGTAAAGGGGCCTGATGGCCGAAGAAATTGAGTTTCGCAAATTCCGGCATCCTGGACCAGTAAATGCCACGCATATACTCCCGCCAGCCGATGATCTGCCTTACAAAACCTTCAATCTGTGCCAGGGTGATTTCATTTTTTCGATTTTGCCATTCTTCAACGGCCCTTTTTACCACCTCTGCCGGAGAAATCATCTTCACATTCAGGGCAAAGGAAAGCCGGGAGTGAAAAACAAAAGGCTGATGGGTGTCCATGGCGTCTTCGTAGGTACCAAAACAGGGAAGAAGTTTGCTGCAGAAATGCTCCAGAAGTCCCAGACCTTCCTTCCGATTTGCAGGGTAAGGGAAATGTTCCGGCAGGATGCTGCCGATGGTTTTCACTCCTTGATTTTGTATCATAGTTACCAGACCCGTAACATTATGGCTGAACGCCTGCGCTGGCGGAACAGGGAAGTCCCGGGGGAGCTTTTTTCTGTTTTCAGCATCGTAGTTCCATTGTCCTCCTAAGGGTTGACCATCTTCCATAAGCAAGTTCCATTTTTTTCGCATGTTGCGGTAAAAGGACTCCATCAGGTAGGTTTTTTTACCTTTAAAAAAGATGGTCAGATCTTCCCTCTTTGTCATAAAATGCTCAGAATCTGCTGCATGACAGGGTAATCCCAAACCGGAGGCCAGCTTTTTCAATTGTTCATCCAGCCTGAATTCGTCCGGCAACTGGTATTCCCACCGGGATGGTTTTTCTTTTTCCAGAATCCATTGCAGATTGGCACCAAGGCTCTGGAGATTTTCCGGGTCGTCAAGGTTCAAGTATAGGAAACGGTGCCCAGCCTGTTGCATTTCATCGCAAAAGGTTCGCATCGCAAGAAAGAAACCCGCCACTTTCTGAATGTGGTGGGGCGCATAGTCGGTTTCCTGCCGCATTTCCATCATCACATACAGGCAGGTATCGTCTTTTTCACTGAACCAGGAATGTAGCGAATTGAGTTGGTCGCCGAGGATTAGCCGAAGGGTTTTGGTCATTTCTGCAAAACTCCGGAAGGAAGACGAATGTTATAAAGGAGCCCCAAAGGATGGGAGACCAAGAGATTTGGTTTATTTTATCCAGCGACGGTATGGCCAAACGACACCCGTTTTAAGGATTTTCAGCAGAGAATGACCCTGTTGAAGTGCCTTAAAAAGAAGTTGGAATCCTGTAAAAATATTCCCAAAGCCCAGTTGAAAATAGGCAAGCTGTCCATACAGGCTGGCAAGCATTTTTCTTGCACTCGCCTTGCTGAGCTCACCAGATTCACAGAACTTCTCAATCAGCTTTTTTTGCTTTGGAAAAATGTATTGATAAATAATAAGCCTGTTCCTGAAATTTGTTACAGCAGAACGAACTTTTGAGTTTTCAAGATAACGGTATTCAAAACAATACTCAGGCAAATGGACAAAAGAGTAACCTGCATCAAGTAAATCGAGCCAGAAGTACCAGTCTTCCCAGGTATGGAAAGGGGCGTTTTCATCGTATCCACCCACTTTTTCCCATGCCGACTTTCTGATGATGGTACAATTGTCGATATGGTTTTCAAACAGAATCTGATTGAGTTGGAGTGGGCTGTTCGGCCAAACAGTGTTTTTTTCCCCAAAAACCAAGGCATCACCAAAAACCACTGCGCATTTGGGATTGCTTTCCAAGATTTCAGTTCCCTTGAAAAAATAGGGTGTAAGAAGGCGGTTATCGGCATCAAGGGGAATGATATACTCTCCTTTGGCTACTCTGATTCCATTATTACGGGTTGCAGCTACTCCCTTATTTTTCTGAAAAATCACCTGATAACCGAGTTCCTTAAGCCTTCGGGCTTCTTCAAGAGAAGCGGGGTCGGTGGATCCATCGTCTAGGATAATGATTTCGGCGTTTGGGTATCCCGATTGCTCTACGCTGGCAATGGCCTCCCTCAGGTAATGCCCGTGGTTGAAACTGGGAATTATGACGGAAACCAAAGGATTGCCCATTGTTTTTAAAACTCAAAATTAGAAGAATTCAACCGGAATGGTCCTTAAGGTTTAGACAGACCGATAGGATTTATCCATGTAAAACGCAGGTTTGTACAACAAAGAAGCCCTGTCCGAAAGGGAAAGGGCTTCTTAAAAATGTATAAAATAAAGATCAGGCTCCGATGGAAATCCTTCGGAATGTCTTCACAGACAATGTTTTGGATTTCTCTGCAAGCAGTTGGCGGATGGTCTTTGAAGGATCCTTGACAAACTCCTGATTTAGCAGGGTAGAATCTTTGTAGAACTTGTTTAGTTTTCCAAGGGCAATTTTTTCGAGCATTTCTTCGGGTTTCCCTTCGGCACGGGCCTGCTCCTTGCCAATTTCAATTTCGCGTTCTACCTGCCTTGGGTCAACATCGTCTTTGTCTACTGCAACTGGTTTCATGGCTGCAATCTGCATGGCCACATCCTTTCCAAGTTCAAGTACATCAGCACCGGACACACCGTCCATGGCAACCAGCACTCCCAGTTTTCCGTTGCTGTGGATGTAGGAAACCACAACTTCGGCAGATACATTTTCGTACCCCACGATTTCCAGTTTCTCTCCGATTTTACCCATCAGTTCAACCAGATTTTCTTCTACACTGCGGCCATCAGCCAATCTGGCTTGCATCAGATCCTCTCTGGAAGCAGAATTATCCCTGACAGCAGCGCCAAGAATATCGTTTGCAATGGTCCGGAAACTTTCCACCTTGGAAACAGGCTCGGTTTCGCAGGCCAGAGCCAGCAGTTTTCCATTTTTTCCATCAGAAGACACCTGAATGAGCACAATACCCTCTGAAACGGTGTTGTCTGCTCTTTTGGAAGCCACTTTCTGGCCGGCTTTCCTAAGTATGTCTACAGCAGCCTCGAAATCGCCATTGGCTTCGGTAAGCGCTTTTTTACAATCCATCATGCCCGCACCGGTCATCTGGCGGAGCTTATTTACATCTGCAGCGGTAATTGCCATTGCTTTTTTTGGTTATCGTTTTTTAAATCGGGCCGCAAAAGTCGGGAAAAGGATAGGAAAAAACAAGGCATTCCCGGATTCTCCATTATGACCGAACTGGTATTTAGAGGGTCGTGAAGTTATTAAGGTATTGAATTTCAATATTTTATTTTAAACATATATATTTTTTTTAAACCGATGGTTATTCCATTTGAAAATCTATTTTTGCGCAAATTTTTTAAACCAAGGAAACTATGTATTGGACCCTTGAACTGGCATCATACCTCGAAGATGCACCCTGGCCTGCCACGAAAGATGAATTGATTGATTTCAGCATCAGGACGGGAGCTCCCATGGAAGTAGTTGAGAACCTGCAGGAACTTGAAGACGACGGTCAGCCTTACGAGAACATCGAAGAAATCTGGCCCGATTATCCGACAAAAGATGACTTCCTGTTCAATGAAGATGAATATTAAGGTCTGACACCTTGATAGAAGTTTCAGAGCTAACGGCTGGTTACGGCACAAAGCAGGTAATCAGCCGTTTTTCTTTTTCCCTGAACCCTGAGCAGATGCCCCTTGTGCTTGCAGGACCCAATGGAAGCGGCAAGTCCACAATTTTCAGATGTATCCTGAAGCAGATTAGTTACCAGGGAAAAATCATTCTGCCCAGTAAAAATGAAGGCATTGCATGGCTTCCACAGGGTTTTCAGTTGTCAATAAGTATCCCCGTTACAGACTTTGTGGCTTTGGGAGCATTGAAGCCAGGAAAGCTCCGGCTTCAAGCAGGCCGGGCTGAAATGGAAAGGGCACAGTCTGAACTTGAAGGCCTTGAAATGGGGCATCTTGCCTGGAAAAACACAGATGAATTGTCGGGAGGAGAATGGCAATTGGCCTGCCTTGCCCAGATGGCAATGCAAAATCCCGGACTCTGGCTTTTGGATGAACCGACAGCGCATCTGGATTTATATTTTAAGAATCTGGTGTTTCAATATTTGTGGAAAAAAGCAGGGGAGGGAAAATGGATTGTCCTTTCTACCCATGATATTCCCTTTTTACCGGAAACAGGAGGAACCTTCCTGATGATGACAGGCAGGCAAAGGCTTATCGAAATAAATCCGGAGTCTAAAAAAGCCATCGCAGAAAGGCTTCAAACGGGTCATTTTCTTTAATTACAATCCAATAAGCACCATTTTGTGCCAACCATCATCCTTAGAAACAGCATCCGGGGGCTGAATGTAACGATTGAAAAACCCACATTTTCTTCCTTGAATCCCTCAGATTTTCAGACCTTTGCTTTTTAAATCATCCTATGTCACCATCATCCCTGCTGGCATTATCTCCGCTTGACGGCCGCTATGCAAGGCACATTCAGGCTTTGATTCCCTACTTTTCTGAGTTTGCCCTAATTCGGTTCCGGGTTTTGGTAGAAGTTGAGTACCTGATTGCGCTGTCTGACCTGAATCTGAAAAATTGCCCTCCCCTTCCCCGGAATGCCAGAGAAATGTTGAAAAACTGGGCCCTGAATTTCAATGAAACCGAAGCTTTGAAAGTTAAAAAGACCGAAGAGCAAATCAACCACGATGTAAAAGCCGTGGAATATCTGGTAAAAGAAAAGCTGGAAAATTCCGGACTGGCAGCATGGAAAGAATTTGTTCATTTCGGGCTAACCTCTCAGGACATTAACAATACTGCCATTCCGCTTTCGCTAAAAAAATGCCATGAAACAGTAATAAAGCCTGCCCTTGAAGAGGTGGTTTCGGCCATCCGACAAAAAGGAAATGGCTGGAAAGAGGTTCCCATGCTGGCCCGCACCCATGGACAGCCTGCTACGCCTACCCGGTTTGGGAAAGAACTTCTTGTGTTCGCAGAAAGGCTCGACCGTCAGATGGAGTTGATGGACCATATTCCCTTCTTGGCAAAATTCGGAGGTGCAACGGGAGGTTTCAATGCCCATACAGTGGCCTATCCGCAAACCGACTGGATTGCATTTGCCAATGCCTTCGTAAAAAATCTAAGCCTTGAAAGGGCACAATTCACGACTCAAATTGAGCATTATGATTGCCTTGCTGCTTACTGGGATGCCCTGTCACGCATCAACACCATTCTGATTGACTTCTGCCGGGATATCTGGCAGTATATTTCCATGGATTACCTCAGTCAGAAAATAAAATCCGGTGAGGTAGGCTCCTCGGCCATGCCTCATAAAGTCAACCCCATCGATTTCGAAAATGCGGAGGGAAATCTGGGCATTGCCAATGCCATGTTTCGCCATTTTTCAGAAAAATTGCCCATTTCAAGGCTTCAGAGGGATCTTTCAGACAGCACAGTGCTCCGGAATATCGGAGTGCCGGCGGGGCATAGCCTCGTAGCTTTTCAATCCATTTTAAAGGGTTTACAAAAAATTGCCGTCAATCCGAAAGCAATGGAAGAAGATCTGAGAAACCATCCTGAAATTCTGGCCGAGGCCATACAAACTATATTGCGGCGGGAGGGATATCCCAACCCGTATGAAATGTTGAAAAACCTTTCCCGTACCGGACAGAAACCGACAATGGAAGATTTCAGGCAGTTTATTCTTCAGCTTGAAGTGGCACCTGAAATAAAAGAAGAATTGCTTCGCCTTCGTCCGGAGAACTACCTGGGCATGATTCCCTGAATTTTACATCCTTCTGAAGGAGCAAATTCCGGTCTTACTGAGAAGTATGGGCAAAAAAAAGCGGTCCAAAAAATTGGACCGCTCCTTTATGAAATTGTATAAATTTAATAATTTCTTCCGGCCTGAATCATTGCGCAGCGGAATCCAATGGTAGAGCTGCTGGAATCCTGGGCCCAGTACCTTCTGGTACCCGGTGAGCACCAATATGCGGCATCTGCCCATGAGCCTCCTTTGTAAACCCTTGGCTGCTTGTTTTTCTTGCTTACATCCATGCTCGATGGATTTTCATTGCCTACAGTAAAGTTCCCAATCAAAGAGTTTTCTTTATCATATGACTTTACCGGATCCTTATATTCATTTCTTCTAAGTGGATTCAGGTCCTCTACATCGGCATAGGAAAGCGGCCGGTACACATCCATAACCCACTCATTTACATTGCCTGCCATATTATACAGGTTGAAATCATTGGGCGGATAGGCATACACCTGATCGGTAATCATGGCACCATCATTCAGCTTTCCTGCAATACCTGCATAGTCGCCCCGTCCACGCTTGAAGTTACCCAGGAACTGACCCATTTTCCGGCCGTAAGGATTTCTGAGCGAATGACCATCCCAGGGATAAAGTCGCCGGTTGGTTTGGTTTTCATCTCCATACTGAACCCCAATGAGGGCCTGAGCTGCATATTCCCATTCGGCCTCGGTAGGCAATCTGTAATCTGGCACAACCACTCCGGACTCCAGGGGTATTCTTCCGTTGGCGCCAGTCTGAGAAATTTCTATATCGGCATCCTGAGCCAGTTTGTAATTGACCACATTGGTCCTCCAGCGGCAATAATCTGTGGCTTGTTCCCAGGAAACTCCCACGACAGGATAGTATCTGAATCCGGGATATCTGAGGTAATGATCACGGTAAGGATCGTTAAATGACAATTCTTTTACCCATACATTGGTATCAGGAATAGCCTGGGTATACAAATCGGGGTTTTGACTGGAATCCCGGCGGAGGTAAAACATATATTCCAGCCAGTGGATGTTGGCAATTTCCGTTTCATCCATATAGAAAGACATGATGGTTACCGTTCTTTCCACATTGTCTCTGGCAAACATTACATCTTCCTCACCCGATCCCAGAACGGTTCTTCCGCCCTCGATGTAGATCATATTGGGTGCCGGAGGCTGACCTTTAAAATCTTTTACGATAAAATTTTCTCCACCCTCGTCTGAGTCATATTCCAATCCTGTAGCTGTACTTTGCTTTCCAGGGCTTTCGCTCGTAGGCTTTTTCTGCTGGCAGGCGTTGTCCAGGAACAGCAGGCCCAGAAGCATGGAAAAATGTACAATGGATACCTTCAATTTATTCATAGCCTGATTACTGAATACACAATGCGTTTTTGAGATTGCTAAGGTAAGTGATTTAAGCAATACAAGAAACGGAACAAAAATCAATTAACTTTTCCTATGTAAGGCTATCGGCCAAAAGAGAAACTTTATTGTTCAAAACTTCGACCACGCCGGAACTGATTCCAAAGTTGAGTTCTTCTGTCTGGGTTTTGATACGAACATTTCCTGAACCAAGAGCACCTACAAGAGGAGCGTGGTTATTCAAAATTTCAAAATATCCTGAAATACCGGGTAAAAGAACAGAAAAGGCCTCCCCTTCGAAGGCCTTCTGGTCAGGAGTAATCAATTCAACCTGCATGTTTTTTTTCTGTCGAAAACGAGATATTTCTGATATTATTTGGCCTCTGCCAATAGTTTTTCTCCTTTGGCAATGGCATCCTCTATGGTACCCACAAGGTTGAAAGCGGCCTCAGGAAGATGATCGAGTTTGCCCTCCATAATCATATTGAATCCTTTGATGGTATCCTTGATGTCTACAAGAACTCCCTTCAGACCGGTAAATTGCTCGGCCACATGGAAAGGTTGAGAAAGGAATCGCTGTACCCTTCTTGCTCTTGCCACCACCTGCTTGTCTTCTTCTGAAAGCTCATCCATACCCAGAATGGCGATAATGTCCTGAAGTTCTTTGTAGCGCTGAAGCAATTGCTTTACTCTTTGTGCACAGCCGTAGTGTTCTGCCCCGAGCGTAGCTTCATTGAGGATTCTGGATGTAGAATCAAGAGGATCCACCGCAGGGTAAATGCCGAGTTCTGCAATTTTACGACTCAATACGGTAGTGGCATCGAGGTGGGCGAATGTGGTGGCAGGAGCCGGATCGGTAAGGTCATCGGCCGGAACATACACCGCCTGAACCGAAGTGATAGAGCCTTTTTTGGTGGAAGTAATCCTTTCCTGCATGGCACCCATTTCGGTGGCCAGGGTAGGCTGGTATCCCACAGCAGATGGCATACGACCCAGAAGAGCCGATACTTCTGAACCCGCCTGGGTAAAGCGGAATATATTGTCAATAAAGAAAAGGATATCTCTGCCTGCTCCAGAACCATCGCCATCGCGGAAATATTCGGCTACAGTAAGACCTGAAAGGGCCACCCTTGCACGGGCTCCGGGTGGCTCATTCATCTGACCAAAAACGAGGGTAGCCTGAGATTTTGCCAGTTCGGCTTCATCTACTTTTGAGAGATCCCATCCACCTTCTTCGAGACTGTGCTTGAATTCTTCTCCGTATTTGATTACATTGGATTCAATCATTTCCCGAAGCAAATCATTGCCTTCGCGGGTTCTTTCACCCACACCGGCGAATACCGAAAGACCTTCATAGGCCTTGGCGATGTTGTTGATAAGCTCCATGATAAGTACGGTTTTGCCTACACCGGCACCACCGAACAAACCAATTTTTCCACCTTTGACATATGGCTCCAACAGGTCAATAACCTTGATTCCTGTAAAAAGAACTTCAGACGAAGTGGATAATTCCTCGAATTTGGGAGCGGACCGGTGAATTGGAAGTTTGGTCTTTCCTTCAGGGGCCTTGATTCCGTCGATGGCTTCACCCACCACATTGAACAACCGCCCTTTGATATCGTCTCCGGTTGGCATAGAAATCGGAGTGCCCATATCTACTACCTCCATTCCCCTTACCAGACCCTCGGTAGAGTCGAGTGCGATGGTACGAACGCGGTCTTCACCCAGGTGTTGCTGACACTCAAGGACAATTTTCTGGCCGTTGGCTTTGGTTATCTCCAGAGCGTCATAAATTTTGGGGAGTTTGGCATTTTCGGTGTCAAAAGATACGTCCACTACGGGACCAATTACTTGCGTTATTTTTCCTTTGTTTACAGACATGTTGTGCAGCAGTAGAATGTTCTTCTAAATCGGACCGCAAAAGTATGATTCTGCTTTAAGAATAAAAAGGAAATTTAAATCTTTTTAAGATATTGATTTAAAGTGGTTTATAAATTAACGGAAGTGGCCCGCCAAAAGCTTTGGCTTTGGGATTGTTGAAATTGTTGAAATTTTTTCTGAAAAGAAATTAGGTCTGAATCAAATTTTCTGTAATTTCGCAGCCCCAAAAAACGGGATCAGTAATGAAAAGGACATATCAGCCAAGCCGGCGCAAGAGAACAAATAAGCATGGATTCAGAACCAGGATGGCAACTGCAAATGGAAGGGCTGTTTTGGCCCGGAGGCGTGCAAGAGGTCGTAAGAAACTTACTGTTTCTGACGAGCGTAAAGCAAAATAACATCCTGAATCCGGTAATATCATGAATGCTGTTCCCCGGGAGCAGCATTTTTTTTTGTAAAAAAATTGAAAAGGCCTTTTTCTTTTCCGAAATCTGAAAGGCTACATGGGAAAAAAGCCGTTGACAGTCTGTTCTCATCTGAAATAGCCTGGCTGGTTTATCCATTCCGGATAGTTATCGAAGCAAGGGAAAGCGCCTCGGATGCAGTCCAGGCAATTCCCAGAATCCTTTTTTCGGTAAGCAAAAAAAACTTCAGGAAAGCCCACGACCGCAATCGGATAAAGCGACAAATGCGGGAAGCCTACAGGTTACAAAAACCTGAATTCCTTTCTCTGCTTTCTGAAAGCTCATCCAAAAGTTTGCCAAAAGACCTCACGATTGGTTTAATTTACATTGCCAAAACCGGAGAGGCCTACTCTTTCATCCGTGATAAAATAAAAAGAGCACTTCACGAAATCGCTTCAAAGGTTTGTAAGTCAGAAGAATAAGAATGAAATTTCCTGCCGGACTAAAAAAAACTGGCCTGATTGCAGTATCAGTCATTGGCCTCTTTGCAGCACAGGTACCTTCGGAGAAATACTTCGAAATCACCAAAAATCTGGACATTTTCGCCACCCTTGTCAAGGAGGTGAATATGTATTATGTGGATGAAATCAATCCGAACAGGATGGTCAAATCAGGTATCGATGCCATGCTGAACACCCTGGACCCATACACCAATTATATTCCGGAAGATGAAATTGAAAATTACCGCACCATGACCACCGGCATGTATGGTGGCATAGGAGCCATAATAGGCAAGAGAAAAGAAAGAAACATTGTTTTGATGCCTTACAACGGATTTCCTGCCGACAAGGCAGGCCTGAAAATCGGGGATGAAATTCTGGAAGTAGACGGATTTGATGTACGCAAAAAAAATTCAACCGAGGTCAGCAAATTATTGAAGGGTCAGGCCGGGACCAAAATGAAACTGAAGATTCTGAAGTTGGGAAAGACAACTCCTGAAATTATTGAAATTCAGAGGGAAAGGATAAAAATCGACAATGTTCCCTATACCGGAATGCTCACCGGAGATATCGGATATGTTCAGCTGACTGAGTTTACGGCAGATGCAGCCAGAGAGGTGAAAAAAGGGATTGAAGAATTAAAAAATAAAGGCGTAAGAAAACTGATACTGGACCTGAGGGACAATCCCGGCGGACTGCTGAACGAGGCAGTAAACATTTCAAATCTGTTTATACCAAAAGACAAGACCATTGTCAGTACCAAAGGAAAGGTAGCCGAATGGGTAAAAGAATATAAAGCGCTGAATCCGGCTTTTGATTCGGAAATTCCTCTGGCGGTTCTGGTAAGTCCACGCTCAGCATCGGCCTCCGAAATTGTTTCAGGGGTGATTCAGGATTACGACAGGGGCGTGCTGATTGGGCAGAAAACTTTTGGCAAAGGCCTTGTGCAGACCACCAGAAGTTTGGTTTTCAATACCCAGCTAAAGGTTACCACCGCCAAATACTACATACCAAGCGGCAGGTGCATTCAGGCTATAGATTACTCCAGAAGAGGTTCGGATGGTGCAGGAAAAAAAGTAGCAGATTCTTTAAGAAATGCCTTCAAGACCTCCAACGGTAGAATTGTTTTCGACGGCGGCGGGGTAAGTCCGGATGTAGAAGTAAAGCGTGAATCCTATGCTGCCATTACCAACAGTCTGATTTTAAAAGACCTGATTTTTGATTATGCTTCCCAATATTTCCTGAGACACTCCACCATTTCCAGGCCATTGGAATTTCAATTGTCGGATGCTGAATACGGAGAATTCACCAACTGGCTCAAAGACAAAGAATACGATTACACAACCAAAGTGGAAACTTCTATTCAGGAATTGAGCACAGCGGCTCAGAAAGAGAAATATTTTGACGAGATCAAAGATCAACTGGAAAGTCTGAAAAACAGGATGGCCCATAACAAGGAGCATGACCTGGAAAAGCACAAAAAAGAAATCCGGGAGGTACTGGAACACGAGATTGTTTCCCGGTATTATTTTGAAAAGGGAGCCAAAGAAGCCTCTTTTGACGATGATCCCGAGGTGCTCGAGGCCATTAAAGTCTTAAACGACCCTGACCGATACAATCAGATTTTAAAGGGTAATAAATAGCGGCGATTTCGTCTTACAGTAAAGAATCTGTATTCCATTTTGCCGATGGATTACAGAAAATTTTTCCTTCTTTGATTTCGAGGGGAGAATCCAGATTGTTCAGGTAAAGAGAGCCGGTACCCAATCCCTGAGGCAAAATGGGATGATATTGGGCGGCAAGTTGCGAAATGGCATTAAGTCCGATATTGCTTTCGAGCATGGATGTAATCCACCAGTCTGCCCCGAAATCTTCTGCCATTTTTATCCATTGATGGGTTTGGCCAAGGCCTCCGACAAGAGAAGGTTTCAGCACAAGAAACGGGGGCTGAATTTCATCCAGAAGGGAGTATTTCTGATAGTCCTGAAAATGGCCAATCAATTCTTCATCCAAAGCAATCGGGATGGGGCTTTCGCGGCAAAGGGCTGCCATTGCTGATGGATTTCCCGGTTTAATGGGTTGCTCAATTGAGTGGATCCGATAGGGAATCAGGTCTTTTAGTTTTTCTTGTGCTTCTTCCGGTGTCCAGGCTCCGTTGGCATCCAGACGAATAGCGATTTTATCGAAGCCAAAATCAGCTCTCAGGGTACCAAGCAAATCGAGTTCCTGATTCCATTCCAGACTACCTACTTTAATTTTGATAGTGGAATAGCCCAAATAAATTTTATTCCGGGCTTCGGAAAGCATCGTTTCAAAATCATTCATCCAGACCAGGCCATTGATGGAAACAGCGCCATTACCCGACCAAAAAAAAGGATCACAAATAAGCCGCTTACCCCCATTAACCCAATCGAGCCAGGCGGTTTCCCAACCAAAAACAACGGAGGGAAGCCAGGGGCCTTCCCAATTTTCAAGCCAATAAGAAGAAAGCCTATCCCAGCACCGTTGATGAACATCCAGAAAGGGTAAAACAAATTTTGAAAAACGAATCAGATTGTCCTCAAAATCAGATAAATTTTCAGGACTCAGGCCTGGCAGGGGACCACATTCGCCTATCCCTGTCCGATCAGGAAAATCAGAATGCGACAAAAGGATAAACCAGGATTTTTTTTGCTTTAATGCCCCCCGACTGGTGCGGGCATCAAACTGGAAATCAAATGTCCTCGGGATGATTTTAAAAGAAAACAAGGCTTAACGATGGTTTTATGGCTGCTTCCAACCTTTTCTCATAAAGTAGGCAGTATACCCAAATTGTTTACAATAAAGCGAATCACGACTTATTTTATGAAGTATTTTAATCTCCCTCTACGAAAAATAATACTTGCCAAGGGGAGACAAAAAAGTTCGATTATTAACCAGAAAAAATGCAAAAAGCATGTTTTTCCTATCCGGTTAGCACAGTTAATCAAAGCCTTGGGGGGTGAAAAATAAGCAGAGGCGCTGATTCGTGAGCATGAGATGAGCTTCTTACCTTTTATTAGCTGGCGCAAGAAATTTGGGGCATGCAAGCTATGGATTTGAAGCGAGTTAAGAACATGGAGAAGCAAAATGCAATACTCAAACGCATGGATGATTACAACAGGCAGGTTCTGAATAGATACAATCTATCCGATGAAAAGTAGCTTTTGATCCGGGGTATTAGGCCACCGGGAATCTTTTGGCAAAAAGGCACTGACCCTTTAGCAAACAACAACCAATGATTAATTCAACATTTGTGTAGAACTAAATCTGGGTAGCCTACATAGCACATTATTTTCAATTTCATAGAATAAATGGTTCTCCGTGCATTACTTTGCCGGTAATGGAACAACATTGGTTTATTACAGGAGTATCCGGAGGTCTGGGACTTGCCATGGCTTTGGAGGCCGCCAAAAGGAGCCACAAAGTAGCCGGAACCCTCCGCAAAAAAGAACAAATTGAAGAATTTGAAGCCATATATCCCGGTCAGTTCAAGGGAATTTTGCTCGATGTGCGGCAAAAAGAAAAAATGCAATCTGCCGTTTATGAGGTCCTGGAATTCATGGGAAGCATTGATGTATTGGTAAACAATGCAGGATATGGTCTGGTAGGTGCTGTAGAAGAGTTGTCTGAAAACGAAATCAGGGATCAGATGGAGGTTAATTTTTTCGGTGCCTTGTTTCTTAGTCAGCTTGTTCTGGCAGAAATGCGGAAAAACCGAAAAGGCCATATTTTCAATATTTCTTCCATTGCCGGAGTAAATGGTTCGGCCGGACTGGCCCTGTACAATGCCAGTAAATTTGCCCTTGAAGGCTTTTCTGAAGGTCTTATGCTTGAAACCAGACATCTGGGAATAAAGGTAAGTCTGGTGGAGCCGGGACCCTTCAGAACTGCATGGGCGGGAGGGGGTCTGGTGCATGCTGAAAAGCAACTGGATGATTATGCTTCCGTGACCCGGATCCTTAGAGATAGGCTGGCCAATGTAAATGGAAAACAGGCGGGAGACCCGGAAAGGGCTGCAAAACTCATTTGCGATGTAGCCCTCAGAGACGATGCTCCACTCCGCCTGTTACTTGGCGCTCCGGGATATCAGGTGGTCGAAGCCAAACTGAAAAGGCAGGCGGCAGAATACCAGCATTGGAAAGCCGAAGGATTGGCAACCGATTTTCCTACATAAAGAACCGGATCATTTTTGCGGATTCAGGGGTAAGGGATTTGATTTGCAGGAATAATGTAAGCCATGAGTCCGGAGCAAAGTCTGAAAATCCGAAATATTTCTTTCTTCCTGATGATTCTGGTGGCCTACATTCATGGCTACAACCTGAATCTGTTTATTGCCGGAGAAACCGAAAAGCCAATCGCCGACTGGCTTAGATTTCTTGAAAACGCTGTTTCTGATGGATTTTGCAGGGTGGCTGTTCCCATGTTTTTTGCCATTTCGGGCTATCTGGCCTCCTCCAAAATCATGGTTTTTTCTCCAGATATCCATCGTGAGATGCTGAAAAAAAGGTTGGTAAGTCTGGTGGTACCCTATCTGTTTGTCAGTCTTTTAGGAATCCTGCTGGTAGTCGTTCTGCTCCTTTTGCCATGGTCTAAACCTTATTTCAATAATTTCAGCCTTTCCTCTCCATTCAGCCATTGGTTAAAGATATGGATTGTATCACCTGTACCCTTTCAATTATGGTTTCTCAGGTTTTTGTGGTTTTACTTTTTGATGTATCCCCTGCTTTACTTCGGAGTAAAATATGGGAAATGGCTGTTTATGATTTTCATGCTTTGGTTCTGGTCTGATTTCTTAATTCAATACAGAATGAATATGCAGAAACTTGAGGTGGAAGGCATGGTATTCTTTTCAATTGGCATTTTTCTCGCTGTCCACCGGAAACCAATCGGATATCGCATACGGCCGATTGTTTTTTTTATAGCCTTTGCTCTCTGGATGGTCTGGATCGGGTGGCGCACCGGTTTGCTGATTCAGCCGGAGAAAGACCATTATGCAGTTCATTATCACATACTTGGCATCACTTTTTCGGGATTTTTTCTGTTTTGGTTTGGTTACGATTTTTTGCCCCAGTCCCTCCGTAATTCAACCTGGCTTAAAATAAATGCACCCTACTCCATCGGGGTTTTTCTATTACACGAGCCTGCCCTTACAATTTTAAAAAAACTTATTATTAAAGCCATGGGAATGAATGATTTATCTCTGTTTATTTCCTTTCTCGCTGCTCCGGCAATTGCTTTTATGGCTGCACTTTTTCTGGCCAAAGAAATACACCGGACTATCCCCGCATTTTATGGCCTGCTAACCGGAAACCGGGCACCCCGGGAGACAAATAATTAATTTTCTGCTACTTTCAGCCTGAATAAAAAAAGGCCCGGATCTGCTTCCGGCTCGCTTCCGGACAAATAGTTCTGGTTGCATTTTTTCCATTCTCTGCCTGGAAAAATTCGCTCTGTCTTTCCATCTATCTTTACAGGTACTGCATATTGAAAATCAGCATTTTCTGGATGCAATCTGAAATAAAGCTCCCTGGTTCCGCTCCCGGTCTCCCATTTGTATTCCACAATGGGCCAATCGGTTTTGTGCAGATACAGGCAAAAAAAAGGCTTCAGATCCCGGCTGAAAAAACTGCAGGCATACTCTACCACCTGTTCTCCTGACACAGGAGCAAAACCGAATTTTGGGCCAAAACTTTTCAGCCAGGCAAACCAAAGGGAGTCATTGTCTATGACATACCGTAGGCTATGCAGCATCCAGCTGCCCTTATAATACATATCAGAATCTTTCCAGTCATTGAAATAAACTCCCCCGGGACCCTGAACAGGTGACTTATTCCTAATTTTCTTTTTTTGGGTTAGAAGATATTCTTCTGCCCTTTTTCTGTCCCATTTTGATTCAACAAAAAGAGCTTCTGCATAGGTGCAGAACGACTCGTGAATCCACATATCGGCATGGTCTGAGGCGGATGTACGGTTGCCCCACCATTCATGACCGGTTTCATGCATGAGGATGAAGTCAAAACCAAAGGCATTGTTTTGCAGCTTATCGCCATGGGCTATGCAGGACTGATGCTCCATGCCCAGATAGGGTGTCCTGACAACCTTATATCCATCCCGGGGAAAGGGAAAGGGCCCGAATAAACCGGATAGAATTTTCAGAATTTCCCCTGCCTGAGAAAATTGCTTTTTGGCATTTTCCAACTCGTATTCGTGTGCAAAAAAGCTCATTTTCAGAGGCTTATTTTCTATTATTCTCTCTTCCTCCCAAGAAACAAAGTTGCCTGCATTGAAGGTAATGTTGTAGTGGTTGATGGGGTAACTGACCTTAAACCGGTAACTGCACACCGAGTCATTGAGGAAGGTCCTGCCCAGAAACCGGCCGTTTGAAACCACCTTGAAGTTTTCGGGGATTTCAAATTCCATGGTAGCAGAATCGGCTTCGTCGGCTGGGTGATCTTTGGAGGGAAACCAGACCGAAGATCCTTCTCCTTCGCAGGCAAGCCCAATCCAGGGCTGGTTTTCCTGATCTTTCTGCCAAACAAAACCTCCCTCCCATGGCGGGTTTTCTGCGATTCGGGGATGTCCGTGGTAATATACCCGTACCCAAAACCTTTCTCCTTTTTTTCTTTCCTTTTTCAGATTTACCAGAACTGCCCTATCCTCTCTGGACCATTTGAGCATTCCAAAAGGGGAAACAATGCTGTCTATATCAAATTCTCCGGCCAAATCAATCTGCAGCCGGCGGCTTTCGGACTCCATCAGCACATCCATTTCAGAAAACCCTTCTATGAATTTGGTTTCCGGTCTTATTTTGATGCTCAGAAAATAATGCTTCAAATCGTAGCAGGACCTGTCGGCATTGTAGTGACCCCGGAGGGAATCCGCAAGGTTATATTCCAAAGCTGATACCCAATGGGGGATTAATAGGCATAAAAAATAAAGGCGGAATCTTACCAAAACGGTTTTTCCATTCTGAAACCAGCCTGGAATTTGGAAAAATACTCTTTCTTTAGTTTTCACAAAACCTTGAATTCGATGCGTCTGTTCCGCGACCTTTTTTCTTCATCAGCATTGTCGTTCAGGGGTTTGGACTCGCCATATCCCATAGATTTGAGCCTGATTTTGCTGATTCCCTGCTTTTGCAAGTTGTCTGTTACCGCCATTGCCCTTTTCTGGCTCAGCAATACATTGCTGGCATCGATGCCCACATTGTCGGTGTGGCCGGAAATCTCGATTTTCAACTGAGGATTGTTTCGCATCAGCTTTCCCATTTTCTTCAATTCGGCAAGGGAGGCCGGAAGCAAATCTGATTTTCCGCTTTCAAAGAACAAATTGTTCAGCACAATGGCAGCACCCGGACGGAGGGGCTCCAATTCAATGTCCCGTTTTATACCTTCTGAAAGCCCGGAATCGGCTTTTACAGTCAGACTTTTGAAAAGATAACCTGGCTTTGAAACAAACATCGCAAAGGTCTTTCCCTCAGTAACCACCGCAGTGTAGGTGCCAAATTCCTTGTCTGAATCCATGGAAAAAATAACCTTACCGGTTTCCTGTTCTACAATTTCTACTGTGGCTGAAATCCTTTGTTTTGTGACTATATCGGTTACAGTGCCAAACAGGTAGGTGCATCCCGGCCCGTTGTTGAAAGCCTGAGGCACCGAAAATTTACGAATCCGGCTTGTGAGAAGCTCTCTGTTCTCCCTGTCTTCGATACAGAACAAACCCGTTTTGCCGCTTGAGGTAATGAACAAACCCGACTCATCTTTTCCTGAGTTGATAGCCGAACCCAGGTTAACTGGTTTTTCCCAATGGCCATTTTTTTGTTTGGAATAAAAGAGGTCTGTTTTACCAAAACCGGGGTGGCCATCGGATGCAAAATACAGGGTTTGGCCATTGGCATGGATAAAGGGAGTCTCTTCGTCATAGGGCGTGTTGATTACCGGACCGAGATTTACAGGGGTTTGCCAAACCATATTACTGTCTTTCTGGGCAAACCAAATGTCCATACGGCCCAAACCGCCCGGCCTGGTAGAAGTAAAAAAGAGTTTCCTCCCATCAGCCGAGAGGCAGGGATGAGAGTCCCAGTTGGGTGAGTTGATTTCTTTCATTGCTTTAGGGTGGGTCCAGTTATTGCCCTCTCTTTCGGTTATAAAAATATCGCAGCTTCCCTGGCCTTCCGGAGACCCGCATCGGGTAAAAACCATTACTCTGGCATCAGCATTGATGCTGCTGGTACCTTCATTTTCTCTGGAATTAATCACTGGTGAGATACCCTGGGGCGCAAGCCATTCCCCGTTCAGCCGCCTGCTGACATAAATATTTTCATCAAATGATTCGTGTCTTCCCTGCCTTGCAGTAAAGATGAGAAAGTTTTCATCGGCCGTCATAGCCGGAAAATACTGAAGTGGAAATCGGTTGAGATTGTCTGCCAGGGGCTCCATCACAACAGCGGAAGGAATTTTTCCGGATTCACCGCTTACAAATTGAATATTTTGGCGCAACTGAATGGCTTTTGTTTTCACAGCCAGGTCTTTACCTGCATAGCGAATGGCTTTCAAGGCCAGTTCTTCCGAGGAGGTAAGTTGGCCGGCATCGAATTTTTCTTCAGCCAGAAACAGATAGGCCTTTGCCGAAATTTCACTTTCAGGTATATTAATAATCAGATTTTCATATGTTTTGGTTAGTTTTTTTTGAAATCCGAGAAGTTCCAAATTCCTGATTATCAAAACATAGGCATCTTCAAATCGGGGATCTTTTTTCAAAGCGTCTTCCAGGTGTTCGATGACCAGCTCAAACCGCCTGGCCCTTTGCATTTCCAAAGCCTTAAAGTAAAGAACACGGGCCTTTTCATTATCCGTTTTCAGGTTTAGAGAAGAAACCTGCGCCGCAGCAGAAAAAAATAAAAACCCAAAAAGCAGGCACAAAAGGAATCTCATGTCAGAGCCGGTCAGGTAAAAATTTCAATTCCATAACTGCAAATAAATCTTTCGCCGGGATTTAATTTCATAATACCTGTTTTTTTTTCCAGCTCCCGGCTATGGTCAGGCAAGTCTGCGTGACCAAACCAGGGTTCAAGGCAAACGAAGGCAGCCCCCGGCTTCGACCACAGGGCAAACCATGGAAAACCTTTAAAATGAAAACGAAGCTTTTGATCGTTACTTTCAGACCGGAGCTCCACCCATTCCGATTTTAAACCTTCGAAAATAAGAGCATCTTTAGCAAAGAGGTCAGCATCAATTTCGATTTCTCCTTTTGTAGTCTGCAGCCCGGGGCCGGTGGTTTTTTCGAGAAGACCGGAACGAAGCAATCTTGGTATGAGGGGTTCTTCCTGCTCAAAACGAAGGTAATATTTTTTTTCGGGCCAGCCCGGCAATGCAAACCCCGGATGACCTCCTATGGAAAAAAACATAGCTCCATTTCCTGTATTTACGACTTTATATTCAATCCGAATGCGGTTATCCTCAAGAAAATATCCGATGATAAAGTCGAAATCGAAGGGGTAAAATTTCTTTGAGTCAGCATCCGATTGCAGATAAAAACGGATATGGTCCGGCTTGGCTTCAATGACCTCAAATATGCGGTCTCTGGCAAATCCATGCTGAGGTAAAGGATAAGCATGGCCGCGATAATAGTATTGGTCATCGGCAAGCTTGCCTACTATGGGAAAAAGTACCGGGGCTACCCTGGGCCAGAATTCGGGAATTGCCTGCCACATCCATTCCCGGTTGTCTTTTTTCGAAATCAGGCTTCTTATTTCAGCGCCGGTTCTGGAAATCTGCAATTTCAAAAAGTCATTTTCAATGTATTCCGGATGCATTGGGATTCAAAAAATCAGAAAAGCCAATATGAAAGAGAAAATTTTATTTTTGCTTATTCAATGGAAAAAAACTTCAAAAATCTGGCATAAGAAAAAACGGAAGCAGGAAATCTGACCTATTTCTGACCAGAACCGGTTCCGGCTTCATCCAACTTTCGCTTCAGCACCAGATTCTCAATATCAAAAGCTATTTCCAGGGCGTCGCACTGAAAACGAAGATGACTCCATCTTTTTCGAGCCAGCACCTGAAAAAACCAGCCTTCATACTCGAGGGTGAGAGGAAGAACAAAAAAATAAAAGGGGTCTTTATTTAGGATTGCCGAAGAGGTTTCAGGCAAGGTCTCAGTCATCCACATCCAGGCATTTTCGAGCATGATTCTTTCGGAGTAGTTTTCTGTTTTATCCAGTTCCACCTGAACGGCAGCAGATAAATCGAGCCTGAAGATTTCGAGTTCGGGGATTACAAACCGGCTCATCAGTTTGGATAGGTGGTACAGGATGATGGAGGTATGCGGATAATAAGGCGAAACCACTTCCGGCCGCTTGAGATGGTCTCTTTGCCGGATCATACGGCAGAGATATTCCAAAGAGTCACGGTACTCAGTATTTTCATCAAATTGATATAAACGATTAAAATACAATATGTTGCTTATCACGCAGGCATCAAAACCCAGGGGCATATCGCGGCAAAAAAAGGTGCACCATGCGCCAAGCTCCCTGTATTCTGCAGCAGTATTTTTTACCTGATTTCTTTTTCCGTTGGCATAGGAATCGATGTGTTGCATCAGCCAGGCAGCTTTTTTCTTCAACTGGTTTTGCATCATATAGATCATCACCGAATCATCGGCATCATCCGGAGGCCTGAAATACTCCCAGCGGCCCAAAACCATTCCGTTGGGAAAGTGATCTGCAGGATCGGTTTTCCAGAAATTGTATCTCTCCAGACCCTGCTTATTTTGAAAAGGTTTTACTCCGAGGCAAGCCTTTTGACGAACAGACTCCAGGGTCTCCGATTCCTGCTGGGTAAGAAAGGGTGAAAGCCGGCTGAGGGAGTGGATGAGGGTTGCAGTAAAATAGGCAGAATTGTCTTTTCGCCTGTAGCCCCAGGGATGAAAGCGAACAGATGGAAAAATGCCATTATACTCCGGAATAAATTGATTCTGAATCTCTTCCAGACGATTCCAGAGGTCTTCAACCGTATTTGTCGGGCCTACCATTTCAGCCATTGTATACCATAAACTGCCCCGGAAACCAGATCTTGTTTTGCCCCTGTATGGGCTCTGAACACATTTTTTTCTTCCAGAAGGCGGAGTAAGCCTAAAAATGCAAAGCAATAGGCCTCTTTGTGGCCAATCATTTCGGCAGAGGGCAAT
>JBIKMV010000158.1:0-6758 GCA_044359055.1 Catalimonadaceae bacterium | reverse complement strand
CCTGTAATGGGTTACTACGGCACATTCCTTTGCGAATCCCTCAGCGTGGCCTTCTTCTTTTTCGAGGAAAGTACGGGGTACAAAAAGCGGGAAATAGGCGTTTACATGGCCGGTTTCCTTAAACATCCTGTCAAGGGTCTGCTGCATTTTTTCCCAGATGGCAAAACCGTAGGGCTTGATTACCATACAGCCCCTGACCGCAGAATTTTCTGCCAGGTCGGCCCTTTTTACAAGTTCATTGTACCATGCCGAATAATCTTCGCTGCGCTTTGGAAGTCCCTTGCTCATTGTATGTTTGTTATCTCTCTTAAATTTATGTTAAAAATCCTGCGATTTTAGACCTTTTTAACCGAACCAAAGAAACTTCATTGTATTTTTACAGGAAGAAAACGGTTTGAGGGCCGGGAAGAAGTTCTCAAACATTTCATTTTAGTTTCACCCTGCACCTTTCCTACGGGATAAAAAATATTTTAAAATCCATTGCCATGAAAGTCGAAACTGATTCTATTTTTCCAAAACTTGCTCTTTGTCTTCTTTTGTCGGTCTTTGCTTCCTGTACCTCTATACAGGTAAGCCAGACCGGGTACGATGACGCTTATTTCAGCTCTGCCGATAAAAAAAGAGAAGCCCTGGCCCGGCAGAGTACAGACAACGGGAATTATCCCAATAACAACAACAAACAGGGCAGCCTGAACTATTATCCTGAGAACGGACAGGCAGCTCCACAGGCTGAAAATCAAACCCAAAATCCAAATGCAGCCCAGGCCGGGGCAGATTATGTAAATCCAGATTACCGGGCTTCAGGTTTTGTGGATAATGGCAATCAGGCGGGAGGGAACAATCAGAACGGAACCACCATCATCAATAACAATTATTACGACACAGACCACTATTACAGGTCCGGATTTAGGAATACTTTTTTTCAGCCCATTTTTACTCCGGGCCCTTACTTTTCTGCCGGCTGGCCTGTTTCAGGATTTGGCATCGGATTGGGCTGGAATTCCGGTTTTGGCTTTTATGGTCCCGGTATTGGTTTGAATTACGGATGGAGCAATCCTTACTGGGATTGGGGAAACCGATGGGGATGGAGAGCAGGCTGGGGTCTTGGCAATGGTTGGGGCTCCATGTGTGGCTGGAATATGGGCTTTGGTTTTTATGATCCATTTTTCAACCCCTACTGGCAACCCGGATTTGGGTACAATCCTTTCTGGAATCCATGGAATCCCTGGGGCCCTTGGAACAGACCGCTTTTCTCTCCTTATTATGGCTACAATACAGGAAACGGCTGGGCAGGAAACAATGAAAACCAAAGCAGCGGTGGACGGGTGAGAACCAATCTTCCCATTTCCAATATGAGCGGAAATGCATCAGGCAATGTAATCTCCACCGGTAGTGGACCGGTTGGGGGCCGTAATGCAAGGCAAGCTGCCGAAGTTCAGGC
Source organism: Catalimonadaceae bacterium (assembly GCA_044359055.1). Taxonomy (GTDB): domain Bacteria; phylum Bacteroidota; class Bacteroidia; order Cytophagales; family Flexibacteraceae; genus CAMDMI01. The sequence continues at coordinate 5,317 of JBIKMV010000158.1, read as the reverse complement.
AGGAACCAATGCTCCGACAGGTGGCAGGGCTGGGCAGGCAACAACTCCAATTTTCAGAAATCCCTCGCCTTCTGCCGTACCTGAGCCGGGACGGCAGACAGTGGTTGCCACTCCGGAGCCAAATCAGGCAGAAGGAAACACAACCCGTCAGGGAACCATTTTCCGGAATCAGAGAACTGAAAGTCCGCAACCGGTCAGTGGCAACAATGTTCCGGAAAGATATCAGCCGCAGGTAAATCCCAATGCCTATTCCAATCCTAATCCCTCCCAAGGTACTCAAGAGCCCGGAACCCGGGTCCCAACCTTCAAAAACACCACACCAACCTATTCGCCTCCCGCCGCTGGTCAGGAGCCGGAAAGGAGTTCAGGCCGTACCTTCAGGAGCGACTATACCCCAACCCAGACCTACCAGCATAATCCACCTCCCCAAAGCAATCCTTCAGAGCAATCATGGGAATTTCCCCGCTCCACAGGTCAGTCATCGGGAACTACTTTTCGGAATTCAGGGTCCGGCAGGTCAGAGAGTTCCTTTGGAGGCGGGAGACAATCCGGCTCAGGGTCATCTTTTGGGGGAGGAAGGCACTGGGGGGCTTCTTCAGGGGGAAGCTCAGGCGGCAGTTCCGGTGGCGGAGGGCGGAGTTCAGGCGGTAGCGGACCCACAGGTGGAAGAAGGCGTTAAACCTCTGATTTTGAATATAATTTTATGAAGATCAGCTATCTGAAATTCTCTGCTTTGGGCATATTTTCCATGGCTTGCCTGCAGCACAATTCGTTTTCACAGGGATATTTCGACAATGTACTCCGCTTCGGTCAGCCCGGTCTTTACGGGTCTGTAAAAGCCATGGGCATGGGTGGCGTTCAGAATGGGGTAGGTGCCGATGGCAGTGCACAGTTTTCCAATCCTGCTGCTCCCGGGATGTTCCGGAGGTCCGACATTCAGTTCAGTCTGATGCCCGTCTTAAACGGAACCGAAAATACTTTCAACGGAAGTCTAGTGAGGGCAGAAATGAACCGTGCACCCATCGGTAGTTTTTCTCTTTCCCTTGCCAATCCGAAGGATGATATTGTGCCCGGCAGTTTCAGGGGAGGTGTTTTTACCCTCAGTTACAACCGCCTCGCCGTATTCGACCGAAAATCCAACTGGGAGGGAGACTCGCCGCTTTACATCAAAGGCCAAAGGACCGATAATTCCATCATTGATTATTACCTGAACAATTCAAATAAACCCGGCTATTATTTTGATGATATCATCAGTGCCGACCCGAATAACCAACCCATATTTTCCGAATCTTTCAAAAATGATCTGGTAATGGCGTACGATGCCTTCCTTATTGATAGAGACAGCCTGAATTTTAACTCCATTCTTCCCCGGGGCGATCTTTCCAAAACAGGATACTGGAAGCAAAAACTGGATCAGGGAGCGTGGAATCTGGGTTATGCGGCAAACTTCAACGACAATCTGTATCTGGGAGCCAGTGTGGGGCTTCAAACCGGTTCTATGGAAGCCGAGGTTCAGTATGGAGAAGCCATTCAAAACATAGATCCTGCAGATCCCAATCTCATCAATTCCCGCAAATTGATAGGTGTAAACTTTCAGATTTACAGGACATTAAATCAAAGCTTCAGGGCTTTAAGCGGAAATGTGGGAATGGTTTACAAGATTTCGGATGGCTTCCGGATTTCCTATGCCATGCAATTGCCTTCGATTTCCTGGATAACCGAAAAATTTGCGCCACGGGTGGTCTCCGATTTCATTGGTTTCAATTACCCCGGTGTGGGGCCTTTGGGAAAGAGCGATGTAAACTGGTTTGAAAATGAATACAGTTACAAGATGCGGCTTCCGGCCCGGCACCGGCTTGGTTTTACCTATATAGAGGGTAAAAAGGGAATGGCAGGTTTGGAATTGGAATATGCCGATATGTCGGCGGCTAGGTTAAGCGAGGGAGATGGCAATTATAATTTCAGAGAAGAAAATGCCATTGTTTCAAATCAGTACAGGCCCACATTGAGTGTAAAGGCCGGGGGTGAAATATGTTTCGAAAACCTCCGATTCAGGGCAGGCTACGCATTCCTGCCAGGGGCCCTCGCTTCGGGTGCAGTTTTCAGTGACAATGTACATGGAGATGCCCACTATTTTACCGGCGGCCTGGGTGGAAGGTATGATGTGTGGTACTGGGATGCTGCCCTGGTTTACGGGGTCTGGAAAACCCGGTACAATTTCCTGCCGGCTGTGATGGATGATGTTGTCATCCAGGCATCCTCCACCCAGCTCCGAATGGGAGTTGGGTTTTATTTTTAATTTTCCGGTAATTCTAATTTCTTTTTCACATGGCTATTTTCAATCCGATAGATTTTTGTGCCTTTTCGGGTGATGAAAATATTAATCGTAGAGGATGAATTGAATCTTGCCAGTTTCCTGAAGAGAGGACTGGAAGAAGAGGGACATCAGGTAGAAATGGCTCTGGATGCCAAAACTGCCAAAGTGCATCTGGCTTCAGACAAATTTGAAATGCTGATAATGGATGTTATTCTGCCCGACGGCAACGGCATGAAATTATGCCAGGATTTCAAAGCCTTGCATCCCAAAACACCCATCATACTGCTGACCTCTCTGGGGCAGGTGCAGGATAAAGTGGCAGGTTTGGATTCTGGGGCCGATGATTATCTGGTTAAACCCTTTCAGTTTTCGGAACTTACTGCCCGCATAAGGGCTGTTGAACGGAGATTGAGCCATTATGCCTCCCCGCCGATTCTGAATGCAGCCAATCTCACCATGGATATTGCCAATCATAAAGTAGCACGGGATGGCAAGGATATTTCTCTCACAGCCAGAGAGTTTCGCCTGCTTCAGGTATTTCTTGAAAATAAAAACCGGGTATTGAGCAGATTGGAAATTGCCGAAAGCGTCTGGGATATCAATTTCGATACCGGAACCAATGTGGTGGATGTGTATGTAAATTATCTCTGAAACAAAATAGACCGTAATTTTGAGCCAAGATTGATTCACACCGTTGTAGGTGTGGGCTATGTGCTACGGTCCGAATAACCTGAAAAATTTGGAAATCCGCCAGAAACTCACCCTTCGGTTTACCGTTTTGGTGGGCCTGCTTTTGCTTGCTGTTCTTGGCTTCAATTATTATCTGGCTTTCTTGTTTGCCAGAGATTCTTTCTACGACCGGCTGAAATCCAGAGCTATAGCCATTGTGGGTACCCATTTGGAAGGTCCTTCACGGGTGCAACTGGATTTTGACAGCCTCGAGTCGGTTTACCATCAGGTTCTGCCGGGTGAGGCCATTTATCTTTTAGACAAAAAATTTAATGTAAAATATTCATTTTCACCTGATTCATTTCTTGTTGACAAAAAAATGGCCCGGCTGCTTGTTCAGTCCGGTAAGCCAATTCAGGAGCATGGCGACCGGATGATTATGTCCACCACCCTGAATGTAGCCAGGTCTGAATATTACCTTATTGCCTCTGCCCGTGACATCGTGGGCTCCAGTAAATTGCAGTATATGCTGCAATCTATGATTCTCAGTTTTCTGATTTTTCTTGTTTTTACAGTTCTGGCTGGTCAGGTTTTGGCAAAAAATGCCTTAATGCCCATAAAATCAGTAATCAGTCAGGTCAATTCTATTTCGGCACAGAACCTCTATGAAAGGGTCAAATATGAGGACAACAAAGATGAAATTGCCCAGCTTTCAGCCACCTTTAATTTGATGCTGGACCGGCTTGAGGATGCTTTTAATACCCAGTCGGCTTTTGTGAGCAATGCTTCGCATGAGCTGCGCAACCCGATTGCCGCCATGATTGGTCAGGCAGAAATTACCCTGATGAAGGAAAGAGAAATTCAGGATTATCAAAGTGTGCTTACGGCGATCCATGCAGATGCCACCCGGCTGAAACTCATGGTTAACAGCCTTCTTCAGCTATCTCAGGCCAGTGCCGGTCAGATAAAAGCCCAGATTTGCCGCATCCGGCTGGATGAACTCGTGCTGGACCTGGTAGAAAATCTGAGCAAAACAAAGGGCTATACACACATAGATGTGCACCTGCCCGAAAATCCTGAAGATGAAATTCTGGTTGATGGCAGTCCCGGTTTGCTGGATATTGCCATTTCCAATCTGATAGACAATGCCTGCAAATACTCAGGAGAAAAGCCTGTTTTGGTTTCTATAGAGCCCCAAAAACAACATTGGCAGCTCAAAATTGAAGACCATGGAATTGGTATGAGTCCGGAAGAACTGAGTTTTTGTACCGAACCTTTTTATCGTTCACCTGATGTACGCCACAGGGAAGGTTTTGGAATTGGTCTCACAGTGTCAAAAAAGATTCTGGGATTTCATCATATCGATATGGCTATCAGTTCAGAAAAGGGGGTAGGTACCCTCGTCATTCTGACTTTTCCCTGAACACAAAATCATTTTTTTCTGTCAAATTGTCCTTTTTAAGCCTGCGGCCTGGTTTTTGAAATTCGGCCCTCTGTTTTCATTCATTCTCATTTCAATATTATGATTCAGGAAAAAGGAACCATTTCCATCCATACCGAAAATATTTTTCCCATCATCAAGAAATTTCTGTACTCAGACCATGAAATTTTTCTCAGGGAGCTGGTATCCAATAGCGTAGATGCGTGCCAGAAGCTGAAAAAGCTGGCTCAGCTGGGTGAATTTCAGGGAGAACTTGGTGAATTGAAGGTAAAAGTTCAGTTTGATAAAGATGCCAGAACCATCACCATCTCCGACAACGGCCTTGGGATGACTGCAGAAGAAATCAAGAAGTATATCAACCAGATTGCCTTTTCGGGCGCTGCTGAGTTTCTTGAGAAGTATAAGGGACAGAATGAACCCGGACAGCAAATTATCGGGAACTTTGGCCTCGGGTTTTATTCTTCCTTTATGGTAGCCCGCAAGGTAGAAATCCAGACCCTGAGCCATCAGGAGGGTGCATCACCTGCAAACTGGGTCTGCGATGGCAATACCGAATTTGAAATTCTGCCAGGGTCGAGGACCGAAAGAGGGACAGATATCATCCTGCACATCGCTGAAGATTCGGAGGAGTTTCTGGATGAATTCAGGTTGAAAAGGATCCTCAGCAAATATGGCAAGTTTCTACCTGTGGAGGTTTTTATGGGGGAAGAAAAAATCAACAATACCACACCCCTCTGGACCCGCCCGCCTGCTGAACTGAAGGACGAGGATTACCTTGCTTTTTACAAAGAACTCTATCCCTACAATCCCGATCCGCTTTTCTGGATACATCTCAATGTGGATTATCCCTTCAACCTGACCGGTATTCTGTATTTTCCTCAAATCAAAAA
>JBIKMV010000021.1:0-22747 GCA_044359055.1 Catalimonadaceae bacterium | reverse complement strand
CCTCCCACTACTTACCTTTTTTCCGGAAAAAAAACTCAAACTGGTGGATTTGGTCAAAAAACAAATGGCTACATTTCCCGTTTTCCGCACATAAATTTTTGGTTTTTGCAAGCATCTGATTTGCAGTATTTTATAATTTTCTGATTTTGAAATGGGTTACTGCAATCCCTAATTTGGACGATGTTTATCAGAAGGAATCCTGGCCGAAAGGGGGCTATAAGCGTCCAAATCATGGAAAAGCAAGGTGGGAAGATGCGCGTTGTGCGTACGATTGGCACAAGCAGTAACCCTGAAACCATTGAAATTTTGTATCGCAAAGCGAAAGCAGAGCTTCATACCGGCCAGCTTTCCCTTTTTCCCAGTTTACCTGATATCAATGTTGAGGCTTTTCTTAACTCGCTCACCAATAGCTCAATATCTGTTTCAGGACCTGAAATTATTTTTGGAAAAGTATTTGATCGTATAGGTTTTGGGGAAATTTCTGAGCCCATCTTTCGGCATTTGATTATTAGCCGAATCGTTTTTCCGGGATCAAAATTGAAGACTGTCCAGTATTTGCGGCTGTTCCATCAAGTAGAAATGAGCGAGGACCAGATTTATCGGTTCCTGGATAAGCTTGAAGAATTGCTAAAACCCCGGATAGAACGAATCGTGTTAGACTTTTCAAGGAAGGTCTTGGGCGGAACTTTCACCAGCATATTCTACGATGTTACAACCCTCCATTTTGAAGCCGAGGATGAGGATGATCTTCGTCGGCTTGGGTATTCAAAAAATGGCCTTCATCAAAATCCCCAGATTCTGTTAGGACTTCTTGTTGGAGCCGAGGGTTACCCGCTGGCCTATGAAATATTCTCCGGCAATAGCTTTGAAGGACACACATTTATTCCGGTTCTGGAAGCGTTCACAAGACGATTTGAGGGCCGAAAACCCATTGTGGTAGCCGATGCTGGATTATTGAACAAAGCCAATCTTGAAGCATTGAAAGCGGCGGGCTATCAGTTTATATTGGGAGCCAGACCCAGAAATGAAAACGAGCAGATTCAAAACCGGATTCTGAACTCAGGATGGAGCAATGGGAGAATCAGGGAGTTCAGGCGCAAGGATGGGAATCGGCTTATTGTGAGCTACTCCTCCAAAAGGGCGGCCAAAGATGCTCACAACCGAAAGAGGGGATTGGATAGGTTAGAAAAAGCCTTTCACCATGGAAAGCTCAATAAAGAGCATATCAACAAAAAAGGATACAATCGATATTTGGAATTGGAGGGGGAAACCAAGGTCCAAATTAGCTATGAGGCCTTCCGCAAAGACGGAATCTGGGATGGACTCAAAGGGTATGTTACAAACAGTAAAATGGCCAGAAAGGAATTAATAGCACATTATGGCCAGCTATTCCATATTGAAAATGCATTTCGTATGTCCAAGACGGACCTTCGTATTCGACCCGTTTACCACAGGTTGGAACACCGGATTAGGGCCCACATTTGTATTGCTTTTTGTTCTTATGCCATGCTCAAAGAAACAGAACGGATTCTCAAAATGGCCAATACTGATATTTCACTCAAAGATGCAGTTCTGGAATGCCAAACCATTTACAGGCTTAATACTCACCTGCCTGAATCCAAAAAAAAAGTTAATATCCTCCTGAAAATGAACGACAAACAAAAGACCCTTACTCAAATATTCGCCGCAATCTAAACCGGGTTACTGCAATGAGGAAAACGGGAGGAATACCGCCGTACCGGAAAAATACCGAATATCCCCTACGAGCCCCTTGGATTTTGATCATGTGGGTGGGGTACCACCGCAGAAGAACAAAAACAATAACAAAAAAACAACAGACCGCCCCTGCCAAAGGGTGAATTCCTAAAAATCGTGCAGCCGCTGGGGAAAGTTCCAGCGCAGAGCCACTCCGGCAAAGCGGGTATCCTTCTCCCTGGGAAAATCGCCTCCCACCTTGCGAAGCAGATACCTGAAATCGAAAAACAAATTGGTCCAGGGCTGAAAACTAAGGGTAAAATCCAGAAGCAGCACTTTCCGGCTAAGACCCTGCCCTACCTCATTGTTGTAGTCCCGGCTGAAAAAATTGGTACCGGTTCTGGACCGGGTGTCATATGACTTCAGAATGTTGCCACCATAATTGAGTGAATCATTGGGATCCAGACCTTTTTCATACAGCATCACCCTGAGTGAGCCATGCATCCAGAGGAAGGGCTGATACCGCAATACCCCCATCAGTTCCCTGAAATTGGCTCCGAGAGGATGGGCAATCGGCTGACTGTAATGGACATAACTGGTGTAGTCGCTGCGGTGGGTATAGGTATAAGGCCGCACAAAATTGAACTCCGCCTGAAGGTCTAGATTTTTTACCCCCAGCACATCAATGTATTTCCCGCCAAGCTGAAATGCATATTTGTTTCCCCACCATCCTTTCTGAGCCTGAACTTCCTTCAGAAGAAATTCATCCAGAAAAACCTGCCCGTAAAACAGCAGCGAACGATTGGGAATATATTTGACATCAAGACCCAGAGAGGCATTATCCGGGCTGCCGGAGTTCTGCTCCAGGGACCTGTAAAAAATGAGGGGATTGAGATACCCCAGATCCAGACGGGAGGAATTTGGGTAAAACTTAGGATCCCGGCCGGCCACAATGGCCTCAAAAATTCCCAGATTTACTCTCTTTCCAATGTTGATGCCCAGGCGATGCAGAAAAAAGTACTTGTCGGGTATGGCACTTGAGCCTAGAACTCCGCTACCGGGGATGGCCGAAATATCAGTTTTCATATTGGCAAACACATTGGTATACTGTATTTTCCAAATTTTTGTATTGATTTTGGCAAACGAAAAATTATTTCCAAAGTCTGACAATACCAGAGAACGGATGCCATTGCCGATGTGCAGCCTGTCGTGCCCGATCTGAAAATCTATGAACCGGGTGGCGGAAAATGTGATGTATCCCCTGGCCGTAAAAAAATCATATCCGTTGTTTTTGTAGCGTTTCCAAAAGCCCTCATGAGGCAGGGAATTGTACCGTGACTGCCAGTCGTTTACATACCCCGGCACGGTGATTTGATTTTCGGTCATGAAGGTGTAGAACCCCACTTTTCGGGCAATCATTCCTCTCACCTCCACACCACGGGAGTTGATAAATTGCGAAGACGCATTGTCACTGGCCCGGCCCAAGGCACCATTTCCCACCACATTGGCATGCACATCAAAGTGCTGGTCTTCGTACGAAAGGGCATCAGCCTGCCGCCTGAAAAAATACTTCATCAGGGGCTTTCTGGTGGGGGAAGAATCGGCAGGTACCCACTCCGAATTGATTTCCCGGAAATACCGGATATGATACCGGTCAATGGCAGACAAACCATTCTGCTTCTGAAGGGAGTCGTAGAGTGTATTAACATTCTTTCGGGTGTAGGGAAGCACGGCGGAATGAAAGCTGCCATTCAGGGCAGAAGTTTTTATCTCGGCCCGGCTGATCCAGTGGTACACATCGCCATCGAGAATCTGAAAAACAGACTGGGCAGTTGCGGGCAGCCGAAAAACAGCCGATAGAAAAAACAAAAACAGAAATCTGTTGCGCCAAACCATGCCGCAATATGGAGAGGATTGGGCATTGGAAACAAAATCAGGTTCCGGAGGGACAGATATTTCTGTTAATCTTCTGGTTAGAAAGCAGAGAACGAAATCGAAGAGACCTGATACTGGTCCACACAATGCCAAAACTTTTTACCTAACCCCCCATTTCCCGACCCTCTTTCGGAATAAACATCCACGCATTATGCATATTATTTTGTTTTTTTGCGCCTGTATTCAGCAGGTCTGTTTTGGAGGAAAAACACATTCATATTGTATCATTCGACATCCCCTTTCCGGCTGATTATGGCGGGGTAATAGATGTTTTTTACAAAATCAAAGCCCTGGTGGAAGCCGGTGTCAAAATCCATCTCCACTGTTTCCAATACGGTCGCAAGCCATCTTTCCTGCTCGAAAGTCTTTGCCACAAAGTCTATTATTACCCCAGAAAAAAAATCTACCGGGGCATGGTCAGCAGGGTGCCATACATTGTCGGGTCCCGCATCAATCCCGAACTTCTGGAAAGATTATCTGTTGACCAGCATCCCATTTTATTTGAGGGCCTGCATACCTGCGCCTATCTCGATCACCCTTTTCTAAAAGAGAAAAAAAAAGGCGTTCGCATGCACAATGTAGAATGGCAGTATTACAAAGGATTGCACGATCAATCATCCGATCCCTTCAAAAGCATTTACTATGCGGTGGAATCCAGGAGGTTGCTGCGTTTTGAATCCGTACTAGTTCATGCCAACTTTATATTTGCGATCAGCAAAACGGAAACCGAATACCTGAAAAACCGCTTTCCCCAGACCCGCCTTCTGTTTCCTTTTCACGGCAACAAGACCGTAGAAAGCAAACCCGGAAAGGGACATTTTATGCTCTATCATGGCAATCTGAGCGTACCTGAAAACGAAGAGGCCGTCATCTGGCTGATGGAAAACCTGAAAACCAATGAAGAATTTCCACTCGTTGTAGCAGGAAAAAAACCGACTGCCCGATTGAGCTCCATGGCAGCAGAGTGCCCCTGGATCAAAGTTTTGGAAAACCCGGCCACCGAAGAAATGGAAAGGCTGCTGGATGAGGCCCAGATCCACATTCTGCCTACATTTCAATCTACAGGTGTAAAACTGAAACTGATTCAATCTCTGTTCGCTGGCCGCTTTGTTTTGGTAAACAAAATGATGACCGCCGGAACAGGCCTTGAAAAGTTGTGTCAGGTATTTGAAAACCGCGAAGAACTGAATAGGAAGGTCTCAGAACTCCGCAATATGGAATTCAGCGAAACTGAAATTTCTGCCCGCAGGGAGTGGCTCCGGGATTTTGACGACAAGCGGGGCGCAGAATGCATCATCGAAGCCTTTTTTCCCGGATAAAGGATAATTCCCGTATCGGCCATAAATTCAGTAATCTCTTTTTGACAAAGGACAGGAAATCCAAATCTGATTTGGGATAGAGCCTGATTTTGGACAAATTATTTTGCCGTTCCACGAAATTGTTTCTTTTTGCAGCATCGTTCAAAAAATTTACATCAGGAATGAAAAAAATTATTCTCTCTCTATTTTCGGTTGGCCTTATTTCTTTGGGTTTTGCCCAGCAAAGGCTTGTACTTCTCGAACACTTTACCCAGGCATCCTGCGGTCCCTGTGCCTCTCAGAATCCGGCATTAAAAGCGGTTCTCGATGCCAATCAGGGAAAAATCATCGCCATCAAGTACCAGACTTCATGGCCTGGCACCGACCCCATGAATGCTGCCAATCCCACGGATGTGCAAAGCAGGGTTACCTATTACAATGTATCGGGTGTCCCAAGTTCCAGGGTTGACGGCAATGTTTACTCCGGATCTCCCGGTGGAGTAACTTCTACAGTAATCAACAACAGGTACGGTGTTGCTTCACCTTTGGTGGTGAAAGTACAATACAATGTTATTGACAATCAGGCTCCTATCAACGATTCTATGGTGGTAGTAGCCAAAGTAAGGGCTCTTTCAGCAATTCCCGCCGGACGGATACTGCATACGGTAGCCATCGAAAGATCCATTGATTTTGCTGTGGCACCCGGGTCCAACGGGGAAAAGAAATTTGAGTATGTGATGAAAAAAATGTTTCCCAATGGAAACGGAACTACGCTTCCTGCCATGGCTGCGGGCGACAGCCTTTCATACAGTTTCAAATGGTCACTTGTAAGGACAGGCGGAGCTCAGGTTTATTACGACCTTGGTCAGGCTGCTGCAGTTGCTTTTGTTCAAAATAATACCACAAAAGAAGTAAATGGTGCCGGGTACGATGCACCCCGCCCTTGGCTCGGCCTTCAGATGGCTCCTGGCGAAAAACCTGTGAAGTTCAAATCAGGAGACGAGCAGGTTTTTGCTTTTCAGGCGGTTTCAAAGGCCAATATCAACCAAATCTTTCAGTTCAAAAAAACCGTAACCGGGCTTCCTGCAGGATGGACGACCACTGTAGAAATTCAGGGAAATACATTCTCTGCTGATACCGGCAGTTTCCCCATAGCAGCCAATGCCATTGTACCGGTAACTGTAAAAGTAAACGGGCCCAATGCCGGCAATCTGAACAAAAAATACAATGTAAAAATCGACATAAATTCCAAAGAAATTCTTCCCGGCACTATCAGAACTTTGAATTTCACTGCGATAACTCCTTCCAATGTCCTGCTGATGGACCTTCCCGGAACGGCCGCTACACGATTCTCATCTGTACTCACTGCTTTTTCACAAGCCAATGTTTCGCTTACACCTGATGAAGCAGGCAATTTGGACAACGCTTCCCTCACTGCTGCCAATGTTAAGAAAATCATATTTTCAACCGGAGCCTCGTTTTCCGGTTTGATGCCTTCTGACAGGGCCAACAGCTTCATGAATTACTTGAATTCCGGTGGTAAAATGTTGGTTGTCGGTCAGGACTTGGGATACGACATCGGCGGTGCAGGTGCAAATGATGAAGCCACTCAGTTTTTCTCCGATTATCTGGGAGCCGAATACCTCAGCGATGGAACCAACACAGCCATTATCGCCCAAGGCCAGCCCGAAGACAGTGTTATTGCACCTTTTATGTATTCAACCATCTCGCTTTCCGGAACCGGAAGCTATCCGGATGAACTCGCAGTTTCCGGCAATGCACCCAATGCCAAACCCTTTATCAAGTATGCCAATGACAACATTGCAGCCATATACAATTCAGGTCCAAACTGGAAAACGGCATTCGTAGGATTCAGAATGGAGGCATTTGGAACAGCCGGAGCGGCAGCTACACTTCGCAATGCCCTTTTCGGCCGGATTTTGGGTTGGCTTGATGATAACGCTACCATCAATGGCACTGCCACTGCCAGCGGACCGCTCTCATTCTGTCAGGGCGGGTCAGTTACCCTCAATTCGGCATCAGGAACCTCTTATCTGTGGAGCACTGGGGTAACCACTCAAAGCATTACCGTTAATGCATCCGGAACTTTTTATGTGCAGGTAACCACAGCCGAGGGAAGCAAGCTTTCTCAGGCATTGGTGGTAGTGAGAAATACCAATCCAACCATTGGCAATCAGCCCCAAAACATTACCAAAGTTTATGGAGAAAATGCAGTTTTCTCAGTAACTTCTACAAGCCCTGGAGTATCTTTCCAATGGCAGGCCAATACAGGTGCCGGTTTCTCCAACATCAGTGATGGTGGACAATACTCAGGTACTGCAACCAATACAGTCACAGTTTCCAGCGTAACCGCTGATAACAACGGAAATCAGTTCCGTTGCGTAGTTTCGACACCTGAGGGATGTACAACTCAGACAGTAAATGCTATTCTGACCACTGTTGTTACTTCGGTATCAGACCTGAGCCGTGCAAAACTGCTGGCTTACCCAAACCCTGTGAACGGTACCTTGCATATTCCTCTAAAAGGAAATGAAACCCGCATTCTGATGTCGGATATGGCAGGTAAAGAACTGTTTACGATACAATCGGAAAAAGGAAGCTCCGGTGCAACGGTGTCTGTAAATCACCTGAAACCCGGAATTTATTTCCTTCAGACCGAAAGCCGGGAAGGAAAATCTCCTGTGCAGAAAATTGTAGTTCAGTAATTTAAAAAAACATTAAAACCAGGGAGACAGAAATGCTCCCTGGTTTTTTTTATTGCTTTTGTCATGCATAAACTGCTTCGCCTACTTTTCTTTTTCCTTTTGCTTACACCCGGAATCAGCCAGAATTCCCTCCGGAAACTTCCAGAAGTAAATCTTAAAAATCTGGCAGGAGAAACTGTGAAATCCTCCGGTCTGCTCCAATCTGAGGGACTTACCGTAATCAACTTTTGGGCTACTTGGTGCAAGCCCTGCATGCTGGAGCTTAACAATATCAAAGACCTTTACAGCGACTGGAAAAAGGAAACCAATGTGAAAATTGTGGCAGTTTCGATAGACGATTCACGCAATACATCAAAGGTAGGTCCGCTTGTGAGCGGCAAAGGCTGGAAATACGACATCATGCTGGACCCCAACGGTGATTTCAAACGAGCCCTGAATGTGAACAACATTCCCCATACTTTTGTGGTCAATGCAAAGGGAGAAATCATCTGGCAGCACAATTCCTATGCGCCCGGAGATGAGGATGAGCTCTACGAAATCATCAGAAAAAATTCTCCCAAACCCTGAATTCCGGCACATTGAACTCAAAATCCGGAAAAAAACCTGCACTGAGTAACTTCCTCTGCCTTTTGGTATTTCTGCCCCTTTTTTCCTTTGCTCAGGAACAAAATCAGAATCAGGAAGAAGAATCAGATTCTCAGGAAGCCTCTTATATCCATGGAGATTTTCAGTCTGATGCGCAGTATTACATTTATGAGCCAAAACTGCAAAGTCAAAAGCTGAGTGAAAAATTTGGAAACAACACCTATCTGAACCTACTCTACGACAGGGGGAATCTTTCAGGCGGCATTCGGTTTGAGGTATATCAGCCACCGCTTCTCGGCTATGATCAGCGGTTTAAAGGTTCCGGCATTCCTTTTCGGTTTGTAAACTACAAGTGGAAAGAACTATCGGTAACCTTGGGTAATTTTTATGAACAAATCGGCAGCGGGCTCATTTACAGAAGTTACTGGGAATTCGGTCTTGGCTTCGACAATTCCATTGACGGTGTAAGACTCCGCTACAATGTTTTGGAAGGAATTACCGTGAAGGCTTTTGCTGGCAAGCAGCGCTTCTTTTTTGATAAAGGGCCGGGAATCGTTCGCGGCGCCGATGCGGAACTCTCCCTGAATGAACTTGTGCCGGGATTTGAACTCAGCCCCACCAAATTGAATGTTGGCCTGGGCATGGTAAGTAAATTTCAGGCAGACGACGATTCCCGTCTGAACCTGCCGGAGAATGTTGCGGCATTTTCGGGAAGGGCCAAAGTTTCAAGAAATGCCTTCAATCTCGAGGCCGAGTATGCATGGAAATCCGGCGACCCAAGTTCTGCCAATGGAAAAATTTTCAGGCCGGGGCAAGCCCTGATTGTAACCACAGGCTATTCGGCTGATGGCTTTGGAATTTCTGCCGGTGTGAAAAGGATAGACAATTTTGATTTTCGCTCCAACCGCAATGCATCTCTCAATGATTTGCTGATCAATTATTTGCCGCCTCTTACGCCCCAGCATACCTACAGACTCGCCACCCTTTATCCCTATGCCACCCAGCCAACCGGAGAAATGGGCGCTCAGCTTGACCTTTTCTACAATGCCGCCGAAGAGACTTTACTCGGTGGAAAATATGGTACCAATTTCAGTGTGAACTACAGCAGAATCAATTCCATTGAAAAATACAAGGTTACCGGACCCGACAGTGCCAAAGGTTACAATTCTGATTTTCTGGCCATAGGTAAAAACACTTATTACCAGAATCTGAGTGTGGAAGTAACAAAAAAAATCAGTCCGAAAGTAAAAACCACCCTTTCCTATATCTTCATTGAGGCAGACAATGAAGTCCTCCGGATCACCAACAATCTGGATGTAAAAACCATTTACTCTCACATAGCCGTTGCCGATGTTTCCTGGAAGTTCAAGCCCAAAAACACCTTGCGATTTGAAGCCCAGAACCTGTACACAGAACAGGACAATGGCTCATGGGCAATGGGGTTGCTGGAATACCAGATGGGTTCGCATTACTTCTTTGCCCTGTATGACGAATACAACTATGGCAATAAAATAGAAAGTCTGAAGGTGCATTACCTTGGCGCTTCTGTGGGATATACCAAAGGAACCGTGAGGGTAACCCTGACCGGGGGCCGCCAAAGGGCTGGTGTGTTCTGTGTGGGAGGAGTATGCCGTTTTGTACCTGCCAGTTCCGGAGTATCTATGTCGGTGGCAGCCAGTTTCTGATCGGGCTATTTCCGGGCAAAAGGCTCAAAATCCAGAGAAACCGAATTCATACAAAACCGCTTGCCTGTAGGTGGAGGGCCATCATCAAAAATATGGCCGAGATGCGACTGGCACCGGGTGCAGGTAACTTCTGTTCGCACCATACCATAGGTCCGGTCTTCCGTGTAGGTAACCGCATTTTCTCTCACAGTCCGAAAGAAAGAGGGCCATCCGCATTGGCTGGAAAATTTGGCATCTGACTCAAAAAGCCGGTTGCCGCAAACCGCACAATAATAGGTTCCCCTTTCATCGGTGTTCCAGTATTTGCCCGTAAAGGGGCGCTCCGTGTCTTTTTCCCTTGCCACTGCATACAGGTCAGTAGGTAAAATCTTTTTCCATTGCTCATCTTTTACCCTCAGCAATGTGGTATCTGTCCGGGAATACCAGGGATTCTTCTGAAAAACCGGTTCCTGAATGGTGGTTTCCTTTTTCTCATGGATTTCCTGACCGGGATTTCCTGCACAGGCCAACAACAAGGCCAAAATTAAGTGTAAAATATTCATATTCATTATTTTATCAGACGAACTATCTCTTCATTGGCCCAATCGTATCCCTCCGTTTTGCTCATGAGAACTTTCCCTGAGGGCGACAGCAAATAGGTGCTGGGATATACCCTGATGCCCAAATCAGAAAAGGTTTTACCGGCAGGTTTAAGTATGGGAAAATCCACTTTCCAGCGGTTTCGGAATTTTTCCAGCTTCTCATTGTCCTCATCTGAAATCAAAATAACCTGAAGCTTTTCCGACCCTGTTTTGCTGACCAGATTGCGGATGTGCGGAAGTTCAGCCACGCAATCCCGGCACCATGTCTGAAAGAATGATACCAGCACAAACCGGTCGTCAGGCAGTTGGGCCACTTTCCCGTCCGGGTACTGAAGGCGGGTTTCGCCGACAGGAAAATCAGGTGCGGCATGATACCGGTAATATTGGACGATGCCGAGGGCAGCAAAAACAGCCACGAATGTTATCCTTAAAATAATATTGGCCTTAACCATTTTCTGAGGGCTGAAGGTGGATTTTTTGAGGTTTCAGGGGGTTGCGCTCTTTCCGGGATTCAGACCCTTCTGACTGTGCTTTTTGGTTCAGATACCGGAAAAGCAGGGATGGAAGACCTCTTTTGACTTTGTAAAGGTGAAAAAGCTTCCTTTCCGTCGCTCCCAGATTGGCTTTGGCATCCATACTGGTCCGACCCAGTTCCAGTGTATTCATTTTCAGTTGAATGGCCTCCCGCAAGCCATCAAACAAAATATTGAAATACAAGGCAAACCCTTCATTGGTAGCAGGATGGAAACCAATGTAGTGCAACTCCATCCGGCCACCATCCTTGATGATGTGGCTACTGAATGCGCAAAGGGTATCATCTCTGAAATACCCAAATACTCTGAAATTCTCGCCTCTTAAATTTTTGTTGTCAGAAAAATAGGTCCGGGAAAGCCGTGAAATGCGTATGTCCTGCCTTTCGAGAACCATCTCATACAAGCGATAGATTTCAGGTTCAAGCTCCCGGATTTCAGAAAGGTCCAATTCCATGCGCTTAATTTCTGAGGCCTGCTGAATAATTTTTCCTGCCCTCTGCCGGTATTTTTTTGAAAGGTCGCCCAGATAGTCATCAAAAGAATTCCAATTGGGTCGAAGGGCAAGGTCCATCACCAGATCATCTTTGAAAATTTTGAAGCCTACGGAGGTCTTTGAAAAAAGTGGGCTGGCTTCAGAAATGTCTTTGATTAAAGTACCCATTAGCGTGTGGGATACAGGTAGTTTCCGGCCAGCATCTGCAAGAACCGGGAGAAGAAGATTTTCTTTTTCAGGATCAGGGAAAAAAAATCCCGAAAAATCCAGCCTGAAGATATGACCGCAGATAAGCAGGGACATCTTTTCCGGCAGAAGCACCGATTTTACCCATTCGGTGCCTTTCAGACTGAATATATCTGTGGGGAAGGCATCCCGGCCAAAGGTCAGAATCTGGAGATAAGCCAGACCCACACAGGCATTGTTTTGAAAAAAGAGGAGGTACATCGTCCTCATATTTTCGTTTCTGTTTCCGGGCGAAAGTATTTCCGTACCCTTCAAAGGATGCCCTTCAGGCAGGATTCTATTCCATTCGGGTGCCGCCTCTTTGGGGTTGGCAGTCAGGATGTATGAACAGTTTAATTCCTTTCGGCTACAGTTGAACATGAAACGGGCGGGCGACGAGAAACCGGCAGACCAGGCTTTATCCTCAAAAACCGTGCAAAACATCCTTTAAAATTTCTGAAAAGGTAAAATAAAATTCCTGAAGAAAGGTTTTCAAACACAGGATTTACGCCGGAGCAACGGGATCTCCACCCGGAATTTTATGTTTCCAGCGCTTGTGCGACCAAAGCCAGAAGGCCGGCTGCTTGCGGATATCTGCTTCAAGTTTCTGAATAAAGCGCTTTAAAATTTCATCCTCACCCGGTAAGGGACAAATGGCTATTTCCTCAATGCGGATGCGGTAGTGGCCACGGCCGGTTTTGTCCATGCTGGCATAGAAGACAGGGTATTGGAAAGTGTGGGCCAGTTTCTGAGGTCCCCTGAAAAACAAAGTCGGGCGGTTCAGAAAGACCTGCACAAATGCATTTTCTGGTCCGGGGGTTTGATCGGCTACCATGGCAATGGCCCTGCTGATGGACTTTCGCTCTGCTTCAATCCGCAAAATCCTCGTACTCGGCACAGGAAAGGAGCCAAATCTTGACCTCACCCGAAGCATCAGTTTTTCAAAAAAAGGACTGGAAAGGGGCTTATAAACGGCATCGACTTCGCAGCCAAGATAAATTTTATTACCTGCCAGTAGCCATTCCCAGTTGCCAAGATGCGGTGCCATGGAAATGAAACTCCCGCCATTCCTGAAGTGAGGGAACAGAATTTCGGGGTTTTCGTGGCTTACCCTGCTTCTGAGTTCTGATTCACTGATGGTTAGCAGTTTGATGGTTTCTACAATCACATCGCATAGGTGGGCATAAAATGCTTTTTCAATTTCCCGTCTTTCGCTTTCTGATTTTTCGGGAAAAGAATGGCTGAGATTGCTTCTCACCACCTTCAGGCGGTATTTCAATCCTTTGTACAACAGAAAACAGAGGAGGTCGCTCAGACGGTAAAGCCACCAAAAGGGAAGCCGGGAGATAAGCAGGAAAAATGCCAAGATACTTTCTATCTGAATTTTTTCGAGTCGGTGGGATCGTAGCGATCATTGGGGTCCAGGCGGTCCCAGTTGTAGGTAGCGTTGGTTTCCACAGCTTTCCGCCATTCCCGGTTGCGCACCTCCCCCATTCCGGTGCTGTGAAGCAGTCGGTAATTGTCGTTACCCCGGTTTTCCTGAACAAACACAAAAATCACATCGCTTTGCTTCACGGGCTTGTCCAGGGTGTAGTAATACCAGATTTCGTAGGGTACTGTGTTGAGATTCTGCATGGCTTTTCTGAACCGGTCTGAATATTCATTTTCCACCAGATTGGGTTTGCCATATTGCAGCAAAACCCTTCCCCTGTCGGTCTGATAGGCAGGCATGGTTTGGGTAGCATACTTTTGAGAGCCAAAATGCATGAGCTCCCTGAATTTTGCACATTCACCTGCGGCATTGTCCTTGCTTTTTTTGTTCCAGAATGCACTCAGATAGCTTCT
Organism: Catalimonadaceae bacterium; assembly: GCA_044359055.1. GTDB lineage: Bacteria > Bacteroidota > Bacteroidia > Cytophagales > Flexibacteraceae > CAMDMI01. The sequence continues at coordinate 9,146 of JBIKMV010000021.1, read as the reverse complement.
GAGTTCAGGTTCGGTCCCTTTTTTGCGCAAGTAAGAAAGGGTTGATTGTTCAGAAGCATTGGCCACAGGTAACAAGCTGCCCACCATCTCACGGCATTCAGCAGCACTCATGGCGGCAATTTGTTCTTCCAGATTGCCCTGAGGCGCAGCGGCCTGATTCATGTCTTCAGAAGTGTACCGCGGATTGCTTTTCTGAAATGATTTCTGGGTTCGGGCCAGCACCTTGCCTGTAGAATCGGCAATATCCCAGATGAGGATATAATTGCCGGTTGGCAATTTTGTAATGTTGATATCAAAAACAGAGGCCATAAAGGAACTGCTTTTCATCTTTTTCATTTTCCCAAAGAGGTCCAGACTTTGCCGGCTGCCTGATTCCATAATTCTAACCCTACCCACAAGGGTATTCTGATTGGGATAAGTTTTTACAAAACCCCTTGCCTCACCATAAAAATTGAGCAGGGTATCCTGAGGCGCATAAAATTCAGAATTGCGGAAAACAGCCGGATTCTGATCTACAATACTTTTCACAGGTTCGAACCTGCCGGGTCTGAGGAGAACAAGGTCACTGAGTACCGGTCCAAGACTGCCGTCGCGTATGGTTACAGGAAAAGAGGCCTTGTCTTTCGGCGTGACTTCATCCGATTTGTCATAGGCAACAATTTCAACCGTGTAGTTTCCGGCAGGCAGGCCAATGGTGCGGGTGTTGGAAAAAATCTGATTGAAAGCCGAGGAATCTTCGAGTTCCGGGGTTTGAAGATCCATTTTTTCGGCCACATGGTTTTTCAGGGAATCGTTCACTACGATGGCAAAGGTGGCGGTGGCCCGGTATTTATTATCCGTTTTCCTGAATTTCAGGCTGCGACCTTCCACGCCAAAAACCAGATGCAGATTGCCCCCGTTTTTCTCACCGGGCAGAACCACAAAGTCAACAGAGGCTGCAACCTGCGCCATAGCAGATCCGGGAAAAAGGATGGCAATCAGAATCCGGAACAATAAAGGCAAAAGGAAAATCCTCTTCATTACACAAATTTTATGGCCGTAAAATTAAGAAAATCAAAACATTTGAGAGGTGGAAGTATTTTTGAGATATTGAGTTTACTTTTGCAACGGACATGGAAAAACAACCGCAATCCAGGCCAAGCCTGAAAGACTATTTCGCTGTTTCGGAAGTTTTTGGCTATTTTTTCAGAAAACCGGATCCTTCACGGCCGAAAAATTTCAACATCAGGGCCATGCATACCATCAACAAAATCAGTATGCTAATGTTTCTGATTGGCACCCTGCTCTTTATTTTTAAGGTCGTTGTGCGATGAACTTCGCCTCAATCCGGGAATTTGCCCTCTCGCTTCCCGGTGCCGGAGAATCCTTTCCCTTTGATTCGGAAACCCTTGTTTTTAAGGTTGGCGGTAAGATGTTTCTCCTGATGGACCTCAGCGGCGAACGGGGAATCAATGTAAAATGCGAGCCCGAAAAGGCAGTAGAACTCAGAGAAAAATACGATACCATTATGCCCGGATACCACATGAACAAGCAAAACTGGAACACCATTTTGCTCAATGGCCGGTACGGAGAAAAAGAAATCAAACACTGGATTATCGATTCTTATGAATTAATTATCAATTCTTTACCAAAAAAGATACAGGCAGAAATCAGACACTGACCAGTTCAAGCCATTCCCCTTTTTTATTTATAAAATGGTTAACCAGAATTGAGAACAGGCATTTTTTTATTCCCCTGATCTTTTCTAATTGCGGCTTTATTTTTAAACAAAAACCAAATGAAAAACAGCCTTTTTTATTCCGCACTGCTGGCCATGGCCATTTCATGCAGCCAGAAAAACCCTGAAAACGGAACAGCGGATTCGCTTCAGACAGCCCCTGCCGATTCAGTTGCGAACGATTCTACTGCCACAGCACGGGAGCCCATCATGAATATTGAGGAAATCAAAACGCAGGATCAGACCCTGATGGTGATGAACGACAGCGCCGCTTCTAGTCAGGAAATCGGGCAAAAACTCGGAGCCATTTACGGCAAAATCGGCGCCTGTGCGGCAAAATGCAAAATGGAAGTTTCGGGAGCTCCTGCTGCTTGGTACAACGGCCCGTCTGCACCCTGGGCTTTTACCGCTGGAATGCCCTTTAAAACCAAGTGCAACAATCCCGACAAAGGCATTTCCATGAAAGAAGTAAAAGGAGGAAAAGCCGTTGTTGTCCACTTTTTCGGACCCTATGATATGACCGGAAAAGGCTACGAAGCGGGTCAAAATTACATTAAGGAAAAGAACCTCGTAGCGGGCGATGCTCCCTATGAAGTGTACATTGGTGATCCCGGCACAGAAAAAGATCCCTATAAAGTCCAGACCGACATTGTATTTCCAATTAAGTAACAAGAGAAAATAACTTTCTAAAGGAACCCTGATTTGTCGTCGGGGTTCTTTTTTTTGGGTATGCTGAAAAGGAAATCAAATTCCGGATTCGATTTTTTGAATCCATTCTGCCATGAGGAGGCTATCGTCAAGACTCCAAACCTGCGATTCCTTTAGCCCCATCCGCACGCAGGCTTCTACCTCATCGGCCTCAAACTGAAAACCGAATCCATCGGTCGGGCAGCTTATGGTTTTGCTTTCATTTCCACGGTTAAGCGTGGCAGAAACCGCTCTGAACCATTGCTTTGAAAATTCAATTCTTCCTTCTGTGCCGTAGATGAAGGCACGGGTTTCGGTATCAGCCACAAAACTGACCATCCCCTGAAAACCAAGCCCGCCATTAAGTTTTCCCTGAAAAATCACATGCTCATCCACCCCGGTCTCAGAGGCCCGGGAACCCAGAACCTGCATGGATTCGGGAGGACCGAAAAGCTTACAGAACAAAGCAAGCGGATAAATGGCAATGTCTTTTGTCACACCTCCGCCGAGGACAGGATTAAACTGCCGGCCCTCGATATTGCGCATGGCTTTGTAGCCGAAATCAGCCTGAATATGCACCGGCCTTCCGATTTCACCCGACTCAATCCAGCTTTTCACCTGCTGCATATGAGGCAAAAACCAGGACCATAAACCTTCCATGAGAAAAACGCCTTTCTCCCTTGCGCATGAAACCAGCTTTTTGGTATCAGCATACCCATCCGTCATGGGTTTTTCGCAGAGCACCGGTATGCCAGCTTCAATCGCCAGCATGGCAGGTTCAAAGTGAAAAGGATGCGGCGTAGCAATGTAAACTGCATCCGGGCGGGCTTCATTCAGCATTTCACCGTAAGAGAAAAATGAGCGCTCTGCCCCGAATTCGGCGGCAAAATCCGCAGCCCTTTCTCCATGGGTACTTGCTACGGCGTATAATATCCCGTTTTTGGAAAAGGGAAGGCTTGTCGCAAATTTTCTGGCAATGCGCCCCGGCCCAATGATGCCCCAGCGAAAATCTGCCAATTTACTTCTGCCGGAAAGTATCGGTGTAGAGAATAATGGCTTCTATTTCTTCCTGACTCAGATTGGAAAACCCAGGCATGGCACCCTTGCCTATACGGATGTAGGCTTCCATTTCTGCTTTCGGAAGGGTGGTGATCTGCAGATTTTTTGCACCTGACCTGCCGGCATCTCCGTTTTCGCCGTGGCAAGCCTGGCAATACGCCACATACAGATTCTTGCCGGCTTCGATTTCTGAACTGCCGATTTTAACTTCCGGTTTTGCGGCTCTTGTTGCCTGCCTTTTATTCATTTCAGCGAGGACATAGGCACCGAAAAGCAGGAAAAGCGACAATACAGCCAAAGCAGATTTGCGCTTTTTAAAACCCACAATGGCCAGGGGAATGGAGGCCAGCACCAGGGCAATTTTCAGATTTACCATCCAGGTAATATTGCCGGAATTGAAATACAGAAAAGCACCGGTGGCCAAAAACAGAGTAGAAATAACCATTTCCGCTACTTTGGTTTTGGCAGTAAACCGGCTCAGGGTTTCAGCACTTCCAAAAAGAAGCAGCAGTGTTTTGATGACATAAAGAATCAGGAAAAGCCCCACAACAAGCGTGTGGGTATGAAGCATTCCGGTATACATGAGCTTATTTTTTCAATCAGGTTTGTGATGATTTTCTGTCGCAAGGATAATTCAAAAATCATTCAGGGCCATTCTTTTTCAGGAAAACAAGCGGAAAGAATGGAGGGCCAAGAGAAGATGTTATTTGTTTTCCGGAAAAATAATTTCAAAGCAGGCCATCGGATTGGAGCAATTCCAGCAACCGGCCGGCAGCATATGGGGCAAGACTCACACCCTTGGTTCCCATTCCGTTTACCAGATAGATACCCTTTTCCTGTCTTCGTATCACAGGCAGCCGGTCTTTGGTAGTCGGTCTGATCCCGGCCCATGAATGTGTTATTTTCAATTTGCCTCGGATACCTACTTCCAAATCAGCCGTGATTTCTGCATAGCCCTCCTCATCTGTTTGATCATGAAAAAACTCACGCTCATAAGTAGAGCCCATCAGCGCCTCACCGCTACCAAGGGGAATGATAAATTTTTCGGTTTTCAGGATGGCATTGCCCCAGTCGGGAAATCCCGAAAACTGAAATACCTGACCTTTTACAGCCCATAGTTCCGGCCCTACCCAAGGACAATGCAGACCCAGAGTGGAAATTACAGCGGAAAACCGGCGACCCTGGTATTCAAAACCGGCGGCATTCTGTACCAAATCCCTGGGCGACCAATGGACTTGCTGAAAGCTTTGTCTGTCTGCCAGATATTGCCGGGCAGCAGAAAGGTAAAATTCAGGATTCAGCCTTCCCCCATCAGTAATTTCGAGCCAGCCGCTTGTCTTCCTGAAAATGCCCGGCAAGGATGATTCGGAAAGAGGAATAATACGAATGAGATGGTCATAGCCCTCCGAAGCCGACTTTGCTGATAGAAAATTCATTTCCTCCACCGTGTGAAGGGCTTTGAAAATGGCTCTTCTTTCCAAAAAAGTACCTGTTCTGCCAAAAATCTGAAAATAGGCACCGGCATAAAAATCATGGGCTCGTGGAACCACCGATTCATAATTCCAGGTTTTGGCCATTCTTCGACCAGTTACGGGATTGACAAGGCCAACGGCAAGTGCTGAAGCCGGAACTTGCTGCGGAGATGCTGCAACCAAAACCGATTTGCCCCGGGCGAGAAGCGAAAGTGCTACGGCAGTTCCCGCAAAACCCTGCCCCAAAATCAAAAAATCGGTACTTTCTCCCGCCATTCCGCCGCAAAAATGCTATGTTTTTTAAAGTTTTATCGTCATCAGAAAGGTTTTGAAAAGAAACCTTTTTTGCAATGCTGCATTTTGCCTAAAATTGCCATGCAGAAAATTTGAAAACTTTGAAAGTTGGGTCCGGTGACTTCAACCTTCATAAGCCCTATTATTTAATCTATTAAAATGAACGACGCAACGAATTGGACCGGAGCAGAGGAATCCGGCTACATCAAAGATGGAAAAGTATATCTGAAAAGCATACTGAACCAGCCCGACAGAGAAATCGGAATTGTAAAAACTTCAGAGGAAGAAGCCATACAATATTTCATCCGGCGCTTTGATCTGATCAGCAGCAAAGTCGAAACCATGCTTCAGAATATGGAGCAGGCGGAGAACAAGGGTTCTTACCTGATGCAGATTCTTCATTTGAAAGACTCGCTTTTGACATTCAATGCCATCGGGCCTTTTGAAAGTTTGCAGGAAAAACTTTTGGATGCTGAATCCAGAATCAATGAACTGATTGCACAAAACCGGGTGAAAAATCTGGAGGTGAAAAAGACCCTTCTGGAAAATGCCAGGGAGCAGATGCAAAATGAAGACATCCGCGATGCCATTAGGCAAATGAAGGAAATCCGCTTCAACTGGATGACCGTAGGCTCGATAGATCCGGAACAAGCTCCAAATCTGGAGTCTGACTTTCAGACCCTTATGGAGCAATTCAACATCATCCGCGACCAATACAATGAAGAAAGACGGATTGAAATTGACATCCGCTACCAGAAACTACAGATCATTCTGGAAACAGCGAAAAGTCTGAATACCTATCCCCCGGAGGTAGAACAAAGCTACTTCAAGTTCAGAAAACTGGAAGATGAGTGGAGAGCAGTGGGCAACATTCCCAAAGAAATGTTCAATCCCCTGCAAATGGAATTTAAACGGATAAAAAAGACCATTGCCAAGTTTGCCAGAAAGGGACCTCCGTCCAGAGGACCAAAACCCATCTATATTCCTAAGTTTATTCCGCCGCAGGAGCAACCATTGTACGACAATCTGAAATACCGCATGGCCCTGATTGAAGAAGGTCAGGGGCTGTTGAAAATGGATTTGAGAATGGCCAATGAGTATGCAAAAGAACTTCAGTCACGCTGGAAAACAGCCGGACAGATTCCTGACAAATACAAGTCAGAAATTTTTGCCCAGTTCAATAACATCTCAGACAGAATTTTTGAGTCCAGCTATCTGGCTAGGGTAGTGAATACCAAATACCCCCATTTCCGCACCATGGCCCCCATGGAGCAGCTCGAGGCCAAAATGGAAACCATGGATGAAATCATCATGAAGGAGGATATGACCGTTAAAATGACCCAGGCCGAGTTTCAGTTTATGAGCCCGGAAGAGCGCAATACGGAAGAAAACCGGGCCAAATTCGCCAGAATGAACACCTCTCTTCGCAAACTGAAGATGAAAACCAAAATTCACAGTGAATTGAGAAGAGAACTGGATAGAATGAGGAATCCCGGTGCATCATCATCCTACGGACAATATCCCCGCAGGGAGCGAACCGATGAACCCGGTGAAAGGTCAGGAAGAAGCTACAGCTCTGGCAGACCCGATTATGGCAACCGTCCTGATTACCAGCGTGACAGAACCGATTATCATCGTGATCGTCCTGCTGAAGGCAATTATGAAAGACCTGCCTATGATGAGGGCAACCGCTATGGTCAATCCGGTGGAAACAGGTTCAATCCATCTGACCGTTATGGAAATTCTTCCGGCAGAACCTACTCCGGGGGCAATCCTTACAACTCCGGAGAACGATATTCACCCAACTTCCGTCCTTCAGAAGGGATGAGAGACCGGACAGAAAACAAACCAGACACTGATCAGTAGGGTCGGGGTTGAGTTTCAGGTTCGAGTTCAAAGTGGAATGTTTAAAGTTTATTTACGGGTTGAAAATCAACACGTTACAACTTAAAAAACTTTTGACTTATTAGTTTCGACTTTTGCCTTAGCTTTAGGTTTCAGGAGGGATGCCTGAGCGCTTTAGAATGATATAGTTGCCCCGCAGATGAGCCATGTATTAAAGGCTGTGGGCCTTCCTCCTCTGCTGCTCAGGATTTTTTTATCCGGAGAAATCATCTGCCGGCCCTCTATCCTGAATAATGCGTTTTCGCTTAAGCGGATGTTCCAGCACAGTCCGGCGCTGCCCACAGAAAATTCGAATCTCCGGAATGAATTCTCCGGCAGGTATACAATGGTGGCATCGGGGTCAAAGAAATACTCCAGCCTGCCGGAAAGGGAGTGCCTGGGCCCGAAAGAATACCGGGCAATAATATTGGCCTGCGCCCAGAAACCCCATGAACTTCGGGGCCTGTAGTGCTGATGCTCGGCACCAACATACAGGCAGGAAGTGATACTCCATTTGCCTTCAGGATTGTACACCCAGTAAAAATCACTGAGTATGCGGAGCTTGCGGGGCTGCCCGTCAAATCCACCCTCCTCTCCGACAAAGGTGTTCCAGTTCAGCAGGTTGCGACCATTTGGGCGATATTCAATCTGGGTCCCAAGGGCCTTTCCCCGGTTGTTGTCGGCAATGGTTTGCCAACCGTTGAGTAGATACAAATATCCCTTCCATTTCTGGCCGAGGGGAAAATATACCCGGGCACCGGTGAGATAATAGGGTACCATTTCGGCAGACAGACTCCGGGTGTACATGAGCTGATCCCGGCTGATGGCGCTCTCGTTGGTGTAGGGTGAGGCCAGAATTCCGGCATCAATCCAGATATCCCGTTTAGGAAAAATCCGGTAGCCGATATTGGCTTCTATCAGATGTCCGAGCGTACCCTGCTGACTGTAGTTGGCATCCATATAGGTCCCGAAACCGGGAATCAGTCTGGCACGGATGCGGTCGCTGTTGTGGCGGAGATTCAGAAAAGCGAGATTGATATTGAGCTCTTTGTTGCGGTTGTGATTTACAAAATAAGGAATGTCGTTGCCAGGGCTGCGGCCGGAGTACCATCCAAAATAGGTATCGATATAGCCCTCCAGATATATTTTTCCCAGCTTTTCGCCCCGGGAGGTGTCTTCCATCATGCCTGGATTGATGACCTGTGCCAGCGGTTTGTTGACCGGCAAACAACCAATAATCAAAATTAAAATGAAAATTCTGAAAAAAACCCGCTGGAAATAGTTGTATTTTTTGGAGAATTTCATGGCAAACAAACAAAACCCAACGATACAGGAAAATAATGAATTTTCGGCTATGTATTGCAAATGGGCACAATCGACAAAAGAAAACAAGAGGACCCGGCAGACAGAAAAAGTCTGAAAAAAAAAATTGCCGGAGAAGCGCTTTAAAATTATTGGCATCGACAATATCATCAATTGAAATTTTCTCTACTTTTGCAGTCCTTTTTAAAATTTAAATCAGAAAATCGTGAGTACTACAAGCTTCAAGACTCCACATCTCAGCCACTTAAATGCTGAAAAAGAGTGGGTTATTGTTGACGCAGAAGCTCTGGTGTTGGGTCGGCTGGCTACCGAGGTAGCTAAGATCATCAGAGGCAAACACAAGCCAACCTATTCTCCGCATGTAGATGGCGGCGACAATGTGATCGTGATCAATGCCGAAAAGGTAAGACTTACCGGCAAAAAAATGACCGATCGGGTTCACATTTCACATACCGGTTATCCGGGTGGACAGCGTTTCAAATCGCCGGCCAATATAATGGCCAAAAATCCGGCCAAACTCATTGAAATGGCCGTGAAAGGCATGCTTCCGAAAAACAGACTGGGCAGAAGACTCTTCACGCACCTGTTTGTTTATGCAGGTTCCGAGCATCCTCACGCAGCACAGTCACCCAAATCCATCGAAATCAACTCCTAAGGAACATGCAGCAAATCAACAACATAGGAAGAAGAAAAACAGCCATAGCACGCGT
>JBIKMV010000157.1:0-6822 GCA_044359055.1 Catalimonadaceae bacterium | reverse complement strand
TAGCGGATAGTGGAAGGGTAAGTCCCCGCCGGGTATCTACCTGTATTACAGCCTGAATGGCCATATTCGGAATCAAAGAAGGATTGTCTTTTTTCAGGTGGCCGTGAACCCGCACCGTCCGGTCGGTATTGATTTTTCGGCTAATCAGGTAAACCTCGGCTTCCTGCTCTTCCCCGGGTTTGCCCAGGGGATGGAAGCGGATTTTTTGTCCGACTTTGATCTGTGAAATGTCTTTTTCGTATACATATAGCTCTGAATGAAGGTGTTCCGGATTCACAATTTCACAAATCAAGTCCTGTGGCTGAACAAATTTCCCCGGGTTGATGAATACATCCGTTACATAACCATCGGTCGGAGAGCGGATTTCGAGCTCAGACCGTATCTCGCCTTTCTCCAGAACCGGTATGGAGAAGCCCAGCATTTTCAGTTTTTGTCTGAGTCCGTTTTGCTTGGCTTTCAGGCTTTCAAATTCCGATTTGGACTGCTGAAACAACTTGGCCGAGGCCACTTTTTCTTCGGCCAGACCCTGTTGTCTTTCGGCTTCCTGCGACAGAAAAGTCAGTTTACTCCGGTTGGAAAGGTATTCTTCCTGAAGGCTGATGAATTCGGGACTTTGAAGGGTGATCAATACATCGCCTTTGTGCACATGGGTTCCCTGAAGAAGGTCGGTTTTTTTTACAAATCCGCTGGCCATGGCCGATATAGAAGACAGATTTTGAGGCGGCACATCCAGAATGCCCTGCACCTGTATGATGCCCGGAAGCTCTGCCACCTCCGGCTTTTCGAATTGAAATCCAGACTGTTGCCATTGTGCTTCGCTAAGCGACATATGGAAGCTCCCCGATTTTGAACCCGGTTTTTTTTCATCCCCTGCTTCGGGCTGGTGGCTGCAGGCGCCCAGGCCAAAGACCAGGAAAATCAGAATAAGAATGTTGTTGGTTTTCATTTTCAGAGGTTTTGAGAGGTGAAAAATTCGATGTTGATTTTGCTTAAATTAAGTTGATGACGGGATTCAAGCCAGAGCAGTTCGGTATCCAGACTCCTTTTCAGGGCCTGGCTGAATTCCAAAAAGCCGATGTCGCCTGCACCAAAGCTTTTGATGGCATTTTTTCGGATAAGCAGGGCGGTGGGGAGGCCTTCTTTTTCCAAAAAAGCCACCTGACTTTTCATTTTCTGCCATTCCTGAATGGCCATTTTCAGCCTGACTTCCAGGCGGTTTCTCTGGTTTCGGGTTTCCAGCTGCAGTGCTTTTTCGAGTTGCTGCCCTGCTTTTATCCTTTGTCTTCCGGGCTTTTGCCATAGCGGATAGGAGAGGGTTCCCATCAGACCCTGAAACCGGTTTTGTCCGCTGGCAAGGTTTCTGTTTTCGAGCGGCGTTCCCCGGAGCGACTGATTGAAATAGCCAAGGGAAAATTCAGGCCAGATTTTGGTTTTTTCGTATAGAATCCAGCTTCGGGCAACCTTTTCTTCTTGCTTATAAATCTGTGTAAATGGGTGATTTTCAATCCATAATTCCACTTCCTTGCTTCCTTCGGGCAGAGCAATGTCGCCTGTTTGCTCCTCTTCTGCCACGAGGCTGTCGCTGCGCTGCATCAGGCTTTGCAGGCCCAGCATTGCCATTTTCAAATCGCTTCTGGCCGACATAATTTGGGTTTTGACCTGCATGGCCTGGTTTTCGGCAAGGGCAGCTTCCAGTTCGTTGGTTTCACCGGCCTTCAGCCGCAGGTCAGATGCCCTTTTTACCTGTGCAAATAAAGAATCGAGCCGCATCAAGAACCGTATTTTCTCCTGACCGAAAACCATTTCCTGAAAGGCATTTTTTACCTCCAGGTCCAGTTCTGCTTCGGCTTTTTTCAGGGTCCAATGTCCGCTAATGGCTTGCTGTTCATACCATTCGCGGAGTCTGGAAATGGCCCCAGGCAGGGGAAAACTTTGACTCATGGAAAAATACTGGTCCTGGTCCCTGCTGTTGTACTGCCCAATCTGAATGCCGAAATTGGTTTTTCCCAAATCGGAAGCGGTCGCTTTCAAGGTCTTCTGGCTTTCCAATTTTTCCTTTATTGCCTGTAATCCGGGATAATGGGCCCTACTCGCTTCCAGGGCTTCTTTTCTTGAAATCACTTTGGGCTGGCCCACTGCAGTTTTGCCCGCAATGGCCAAAAGAATCAGGGTAAAGGCGGTTTTGAACCTGCTTTTTTTCAGCAGCCCTTCTTCCAGCAATAGGTAGAGGGCCGGCAAAATGAAGAGGGTAAGCAGGGTGGCCGAAACCAATCCTCCTATGACCACAGTGGCCAGGGGCTTTTGTACTTCTGCGCCTGCACCCCCCGAAAATGCCATCGGAAGGAAGCCAAGGGATGCCACCAAAGCGGTCATCAAAACGGGTCGTAGCCGGACTTTTACGCCCTCCAGAATAACAGAACGGGTATTGCCGAATCGGTTCGTTTTCAGGTTGTTGAATTCAGCCATCAGGACAATGCCGTTCAAAACTGCCACGCCAAACAAGGCAATGAAGCCAATGCCAGCCGAAATACTGAAGGGCATACCACGAGCCCAGAGGGCCAGAATTCCCCCTATGGCAGAGAGCGGAATGGCAGAGAAAATCAGCAGACTCTGGGCAATGGAATGGAAGGTGAAATAGAGCAAAACGAAAATCAGAAATAAAGCCACCGGCACCGCAACCGAAAGCCTTCCTTTGGCTTCTTCCAGGTTCTTGAACTGGCCGCCAATTTCGTAATGGTAACCGGGCGGAAGACTCACTTTGTTTCCGATTGCTCTTTTTACCTCCGCCACAATGCTTTCCACATCCCGGCCCCTCACATTGAAGGCCACCGTTATCCGTCTTTTGGTTTTATCCCGCTGGATCTGATTTGGCCCGGATTCGAAGGTGAATTCGGCCAGCTCCGAAATCGGAATGTTCTGCTTTTCAGGATTTTGAATGAAAAGATTTTTCAGGTCCTCCATACCGGTTCTTCGGCTGGTATCCATCCTTACCACCAGGTCAAATCGCTTTTCGCCTTCATATATTTTTCCTGTGGCGGTTCCGGCAAAGGCTGTATTGATTACCCGGTTTACGGCATCCACATCCAGGTTGTAGCGGGCCAGCTTTTCCCTGTTTATTTTGACTACCATTTCGGGCAGGCCGCTTACCCTTTCCAGATACAGATCTTTGAGTCCCGCAATTTTTTCTATGGCTGTTGCCGTGAGCTTGCCCAATCTGGCAAGCTCGAGCAGATCGTCACCATAAATTTTTATGGCCACATCCTGCCTGGCACCCGTCATCAATTCATTAAACCGCATTTGAATCGGCTGTTGAAATCCAAACTGGGTACCGGGAATTTCCTCCAGGGCAGCCTGCATTTTTTCGGCCAGTTCATCCCTGGTGCTTGCCGAGGTCCATTCTTCTTTGTTTTTCAGGATAATCATCAGGTCGCAGGCCTCGAAGGGCATGGGGTCAGTGGGAATTTCGCTGGTCCCGATTTTTCCAATTACCTCTTTTACTTCGGGGAACCGTGATTTCAGAATTTTTCCTGCCTGTAAGCTTTGCCGGATGGTTTCTTCCATGGAGGTGCCCGGGAGCAGACGGGTTTCCACGGCAAAATCTCCTTCGTCCAGGCTGGGTATAAATTCGCCCCCCAGATTTGAGAAAACCCAAATCGAAGCAAAAAACATCAGGAACATACTGATAATCAGTGTTTTTTTGAAATTCAGGCAAAACAACAATACAGGTTCATACAAGCGGAATAGGCCCGACATCAGCCTGTCCGAAAAACTGATTTTATGGCTTACCTGCTTGCTCAGCACCAGGGCCGACATCATGGGAACATAGGTAAGGGAAAGTAGAAAAGCTCCGGCTATTGCAAATGCAACCGTCTGGGCCATTGGGGCAAACATTTTTCCCTCTATACCCGTAAGAGCGAGAATGGGGAGGTAAACAATCAGAATGATGATCTCTCCGAAGGCAGCCGAATTCCGAATCTTGCTTGCTGAACGGAATATCTCTTCGTCCATCTCAGCCTGACTTGGCTTTTGGGTTCGGAAAACGAGGCCCACATGGTGAAGACCGGCTTCCACAATGATGACGGCCCCATCCACAATGAGTCCGAAATCGATGGCGCCCAGGGACATCAGATTGGCCGAAACCCCGAAAAGCTTCATCATGGCCAGAGCAAACAACATGGAAAGCGGAATCACAGAGGCCACAATAAGGCCTGCCCTCAGGTTGCCCAGCATCAGCACCAAAACAAAAATGACGATAAGAGCACCCTCGAGGAGGTTGTTTTTTACTGTGCGGATGGCCCTGTCAATCAGTTCAGAGCGATCCAGAAAGACCTTGATTTCCAGTCCTTCGGGAAGGGTTTTTTCGATTTCTCTGATGCGTTTTTCTACCTGCCGGCTTATTTCCCTTGAGTTTTCTCCTTTCAGCATCAGCACGATGCCGCCTACGGTTTCTCCATTGTTGTCTTTGGTCATGGCTCCGTAGCGAACTGCCTGCCCAAACCGTGCATTTGCCACATCGCGAATAAGGACCGGCAGGCCGGCCTTGTTGCGGCTTACTACGATTTCCCCGATTTCGTCCAGATCCCGGATCAGTCCTTCACTCCTGATGTACCAGGCTTGGCTTCCTTTGGAAATGTAACCTCCGCCGGTGTTTTGGTTATTTTTTTGGAGGGCATCCAGGAGATCTACTGCCGATATACCCATTGCCCTCAGTTTTTCGGGCTCCATAACGAGCTCATATTGTTTTACATAGCCTCCAAAACTGCTCACATCGGCCAGACCGGGGGTACCCAGCAGGCTTCTTCGGATGTGCCAGTCCTGAATGGTCCTTAGTTCGCTGAGGTTGTATTTGTTTTCATAGCCTTTTTTTACCCCGATTGTGTATTGAAAAATTTCACTCAGCCCGGTAGATACAGGGCCAAGTTCGGGTTTGCCCATTCCGGGCGGTATCTGGTCTACAGCCGAAATCAGCCTTTCGGAAACCTGTTGCCTGGCCCAATACACATCGGTTTCGTCCGTAAAAACGGCCGTCACCACCGAAAGGCCAAAGCGGGAAATAGATCTCAGTTCCACCAGTTGGGGAATATTTGACAAGCTCATCTCTACAGGAAAAGTGAGAAAACGCTCCACTTCCTGAGGCGAAAGCGAGGGCGAATAGGTGATGACCTGCACCTGATTGTTGGTAATATCGGGTACGGCATCTACAGGCAGGCGAAGGCCCGACCAGATCCCCCAAATGGCCAGACCAAGGCTCAACAAGCCTATAATCAGTTTGTTGTGAATAGAAAAATAAATAATTCGATCAAGCATGGAAAGAAAATTTCATGAAAATAATGACAGAGAAAAGGGCCAGATGCCCGGAATTTCACTTTCGCTGCCGGTAGCAGAAAATGAAGGGCAGAAAACTTTTCTTTCTCAGATTCTGGGGGGCTGCCACACTTGCCCGGAGTAGGAGAGAAGCAAAGCCGGCGGTTCGGGCGAATGAATGACGGGCAAGAGGTTGGAAAATGGGAGGGCAGGTGAATTCTGAATCAGGGGAATCAGAAAAATCAGGCCCGGCAGACTGTGTTTAAAAAAAGGCAAATCATCGTGGTTGTCGCCGTCGCAAGGTTTCTGGCTGTAGTGTTCCAGAATAAAATCTGAGAAGCTGAGTGCCTCGCCGGGATGAACGGCTTTGTGCTCCTCGAAATGAGCGAGAAGCGCCGGAATTTTTGCCAGCTCTTCCATGTCATTCTGCGGCATGAGGCTGCCGAGAAGAATCCAAGCGGAAAGAAGTATGCTTATACAGGCCCTCACAATGAACAAAAGTAGGCATATGCCCGAAATAAAACAGAATTAATATCAGCTTTTTGCATGGCTGAGTATGGTGCTGACGGCCGACTTGAAATCCGGACAAACGAAATCGGCAAGAGGGGATTCCCGTTCCTTTTGGGTAGGAATCAGAATGGTCCGGACACCTGCCTTTTTTCCGCCGGCCATATCCCTTTCGGCATCTCCGATCAGCCAGCTTTGGTCAGGAAGCGATTGGGTCAGGGCCAGGCCCCGCTCCATCATCAGCGAACCCGGCTTGCTCGAAAGGCTCAGAGAAAACTCTCTGTGCCAGGGTGCAAACAGCAGATAGTCAAGGCAATGGCCGCAGGCCTGTTGTATTTTTTCGTGTAGATGGAAAACGGACTCTTTGCCATACAATCCCTTGTTGATGCCACCCTGATTGGTCACCACCACGAGGGCAAAGCCTGCCGCTTTCAGGGCTTTCAGTCCTTCGGGTACATCGGCCGGAATTACAAAATCGGCTTCCCGGAAGACATAATCTCCCCTTTCTTCATTCAGCACGCCATCCCGGTCTAGGAGCACACATTTGCCAGTGAACATGGTGGTAAAATTTAGGCCAAAACAAAGCAAAAATGAACAGGTAAAGAAAATACAGGCCCATTCTTGTTTGCTTCTGGTCTTTGAGTTCTCCCTTTCAAAAGTCCTGAATCTGAGCCCCGGAGACAATGCCGTCTATGCTGCAAAAGCAGGAGAGGCAAAATTTTATCTCCTTTCCTTCTTTTTTCGGTTTACTTTTGACCTGACTAAAACCGGTTCAAACCAATCAGAGCAGACCAAATGGACATTTTAGGCAAACTGGTAAAAACGGGAATTCAGCTGAAGGGACTCAGGCGGAAAGACAAAAGTTCGCCACTTGAAATGCAGCTGAGAGTCCTTCAGAATCTGCTGGTGAAAGCAGAAAAGACCCGTTTCGGAAAGACCTATAATTTTCATATGATGGTGGGTTTGCGCAGAGCCGGCGACCCCAAGGCCAAGTACAAACAGTTTGTTCGC
>JBIKMV010000020.1:0-22809 GCA_044359055.1 Catalimonadaceae bacterium | reverse complement strand
CTGAACAATATCATCGGCCTCGTACTGGTTGCCCTGGTGGTTTGTGGAGTGGTTGTTGGGGCCAATTACTTCATCAACGATGTACTCCAACCCCATCAGCAAAACCGGATTAAAGTTCTGATTAACCCCAACACAGATCCTCTGGGGGTGGGCTGGAATGTTACCCAATCCAAAAATGCAATCGGTTCCGGTGGATTTCTGGGAAAAGGCTATTTGCAAGGAACCCAAACAAAGTTTGATTTTGTACCGGAGCAAAGCACCGATTTCATTTTCTGCACCATTGGCGAAGAATTCGGCTGGCTGGGTTCGCTTTTGATTTGCGGAGTTTTTCTGGCCATGTTCTGGCGCATTGTTTTTCTGGCCGAAAGACAGAAACTCAAATTCAGCCGGGTTTACGGATACTGCGTGGCCTCTATTCTGTTTTTTCACTTTACCATCAACATCGGGATGACCATTGGCATTCTCCCCATTATTGGCATTCCGCTCCCCTTCATTTCCTATGGCGGCTCCTCGCTGTGGAGTTTTACGATACTGCTTTTTATTTTCCTGAAACTCGATGCACACCGCGGTCAGATGCTGGCACGCAATGCCTGAGGACAATTTTTTTGCTTAAAATACAGGCTCTTGCTTCCTAATTTATGATGCACAAATTCCTCACTATCATTATTTTAAGACAATAAAAAGACAAACCATCAAAAATCTGATTTCAGGTTTTCAGACATATTGTATTTAACCTGCTCAAAATCTTTTACTTTCGCCCGAGACAAAAATTTTTGTTTACCATATTTTTTAAAGTTCAAGATCCTGATGAATGAAAATTCTTCCCCGGCGGAACTAAAGCCGGGTCAGCAATCGGATAAAACAAAATTGTTTTACCTGGCTTTTTACTCATATGCAATGTTTCTCGGTTGTTATCTGATTTACAACATCATGTACATGGCAATAACCGCATTGGTCGCAGGGTTTTTCATGATACCAACAGAAATTCACTATTGGAAAACCACCTTTGATATACCTCTCTGGTGGTGGAATCAGCCCAATGTTATCTGTACTTTTTCAGCCGGACCTGTTTTTTCAGCCTTTCTTGGGATTGTTTGCCTGCGTTTTTTCTTTATGTTCAGAAAAGGAAAAAACTGGAAACGGCTATTTTTTCTTTGGGGTTACCATCATGGATTCAATCTTTTTTTCGGAGCCTATGTGGCCGGTGTGATTTCAAGATCAGGATTCCGTCATGCTTCAAACTGGGCTGCTATTCCCGTAGAAATTGAATATTTTATTGCCATCGGAGCCATGGTATGTATGTTTCTGGTTGGATTTCTTTCTGTTAAATTCTTTCTTCAAATGGCCATTTCCCAATCCTTATTGCAGCAGCACCGGCGCAACAGGTTTGTTGCGGCCATGGTTTTCGCTCCATGGTTTTTCGGTGGTCTTACCCTGATTGCATTAAAAACACCCATGATTACTTACAACGAGGCGCTTATTTTCCTGATGATGTTTACATCTGTAGTTCCTGTTTTTATCGCCCAAAGGTTCTTTTATGAAGTTTCCATTGTAAAGTTTGAGAAGAAACTCGGAATCAATTGGATTTCGGTGGCAGCTCTGGCCTTGTTTCTTATTTCCTTCCGCTATGTTTTGGAGGATGGAATTTTTGTAACCCTGCGACCGGAAATTGTGATTCGCTGGCTGAATCATTAGAATTTCCATTTTCCGCAATTTCTCAATAAATCATACGGGTTTGGCCCGAATGCACTATCTTTGACCTTCAAAAAACACGATTCGTTTCAAGCAAAAAGTGGCAGAATTAAAAGACAATTACTCAGCAGATAACATCCAGGTTCTCGAGGGCCTGGAAGCCGTAAGAAAAAGACCCGCCATGTATATTGGCGACATTGGCTTCAAAGGCCTTCACCACCTCATCTGGGAGGTTGTAGACAATTCCATCGATGAAGCCATGGCAGGTTATTGTACCGATATCACGGTAGAAATCAACCTAGACAATTCCATCACAGTTACCGACAACGGCAGGGGAATTCCAACAGGGATGCACTCCAAAGAAGGCCGCTCGGCCCTGGAGGTGGTCATGACTGTGCTTCATGCCGGTGGAAAATTCGACAAGGACACCTACAAGGTTTCCGGTGGATTGCACGGTGTGGGGGTTTCCTGCGTCAATGCCCTCAGTTCTCATCTTGAGGTTACCGTAGAAAGGGAAGGCAAAATGTTCAAGCAGGAGTACTCCAAGGGGAATCCATTGTATGCTGTGAAAGAGGTGGGACAAAGTTCCAAAACCGGTACCAAGGTTCACTTTTTGCCTGATGACACCATTTTCACTGTTCATGAATATAAATACGAAACGGTAGCAAACCGTATGCGGGAATTGTCTTATCTGAACCGGGGCATCACCCTGCACCTTTTTGATTACCGCGAATTGGATGCCGAAGGAAAGGCACTGACAGAAACATTTTATTCTCAGGGCGGTCTTTCTGAATTTGTATCCTATCTGGACTCCAGCCGGGAACAACTTTTGCCCGAGCCTGTGTATATGGAAGGAGATAAGGGTGGAATTCCTGTTGAAGTAGCCATGACCTACAACAACAGTTACAATGAGAATGTCTTCAGTTATGTAAACAACATCAACACCATCGAAGGCGGAACCCATGTTTCAGGTTTCCGAAGGGCATTGACCCGTACCCTGAAAAACTATGCTGACAAATCCGGTATTCTCGAAAAGGAAAAAATTGAAATCTCCGGTGATGATTTCCGCGAAGGTCTTACAGCAGTAATCTCAGTAAAAGTTGCAGAGCCGCAGTTCGAAGGCCAAACCAAAACCAAGCTTGGCAATTCGGATGTAATGGGTGCTGTAGAAACTTGTGTTTCTCAGATACTTGAATCCTATCTGGAAGAGCATCCCCGCGAGGCCAAAACCATAGTTTCCAAAGTAATTCTGGCAGCCAAGGCCCGCATTGCAGCCCGTAAAGCCAGAGAAATGGTCCAGAGAAAAAATGTTCTCTCCGGCTCGGGCCTTCCCGGAAAACTGGCCGACTGCTCAGACAATGACCCGGAAGCCTGCGAACTGTATCTGGTAGAAGGTGACTCTGCCGGTGGCTCTGCCAAGCAAGGTAGAAATCGTGCCTTTCAGGCCATTCTTCCACTCAGAGGAAAAATCCTGAATGTGGAAAAAGCCCAGGAGCATAAAATCTACGACAATGAGGAAATCCGCAACATGATCACTGCTTTAGGCGTAACCTTCGGTACACCCGAAGATGAAAAAGCCCTGAACATGGTCAAGCTCCGCTACCATAAGGTCATCATCATGACCGATGCCGATGTAGACGGCAGCCACATCCGAACCTTGATTCTGACTTTCTTCTTCCGGTATATGAAAGACCTCATTGACCATGGATATGTGTACATTGCGCAACCGCCTCTTTATCTGGTAAAAAAAGGAAAAGAGGAAAGATATTGCTGGACCGAAGAGCAAAGAGAAAGGGCTGTGAAGGAAATCGCCAAAGAAGGAAAAG
Organism: Catalimonadaceae bacterium; assembly: GCA_044359055.1. GTDB lineage: Bacteria > Bacteroidota > Bacteroidia > Cytophagales > Flexibacteraceae > CAMDMI01. The sequence continues at coordinate 19,291 of JBIKMV010000020.1, read as the reverse complement.
AAGATTCGGTAACCATTCAGCGGTATAAGGGTTTGGGAGAGATGAACCCTGAGCAACTTTGGGAAACCACAATGAATCCTGAAAAAAGAACTCTGAAAATGGTAACCATTGAATCTGCCGCAGAGGCCGATCATTTGTTTTCCATGCTGATGGGCGATGAGGTTGCACCCAGAAGGGACTTCATTGAACGAAATGCCAAATATGCCAGGATTGACATCTGAAGATGCAAAGATAAAAAAGGAAAAGCCCTGAATTCCAGGGCTTTTTTTATGCCTTTTTCAATATTTCCAGTACGGTATTGTACAAAACTTCCGTCCCAAGGGCAAGGTCATCATAGGAAGAAAACTCCAATGGATTATGACTGATACCATCCTTACAACGGACAAAAATCATCCCGTAATCGCAGGCATAAGACATTGCAAGTGCATCGTGGAATGGACCACTCATCAGCTCAGGTGCATCAAGGTGCATTTTTTCACATGAATTGCAGATAATGTCCATAATCCAGGGGGCACAGTAGCGGGGCTCGCTGTTGGTATCTTCCCTCAGTTCATACTCTAGATTATTTTCAGCACAAATTTCTGCAATACGGGTCCGGAGTTGCTGTTCGTACAGGTTTCTGCGATTAAGATCGATGTCTCGGAGATCAATGGTAATGGTGGCAGATTCGGCAATGATATTCCGGGAGGCAGGAAAAACTTCTATTGTCGCAACAGAACCTACGGTAGGGCTACCTTTTACCTGAGTGGCAATTTCATTCACAGCCACTATTACCTGAGCAGCACCCAATAAGGCATCTTTTCTCAAGGGCATGGGTACCGAACCGGTATGGCCAGCCATTCCTTTTAAGGTTAAGGTAAGCCAAAGCGGTCCCGAAATCCCCGTTACAATGCCAATGGGCTTTTGCTGAATATCCAGTACCGGGCCCTGCTCGATATGGAGTTCGAGAAAACAAAAAATCGACCCTGCTTTATACTCAGATTCAGAAAATCTGTCCGGATTGCAACCAAAATCTATCAGAGCCTGCCTGCGGGTAATCCCTTGATCGTCTGCCCTTTCAAGTTCGCCTGGCTCGAGTTTTTTCAGAATTCCCCTCGAGCCAAAAAGACCTTTTTTGAATCTCCAGCCTTCTTCATCTGCAAAAGATACAATTTCAATGGGCCTTTGGGGAGAAAAACCGTGCTCAGTTAAAGTTTTGACAACTTCTATTGCAGACAAAACCCCGGCAACACCATCGAACCGTCCACCGTATGGCTGCGAATCAAGATGAGAGCCCATCATCAGAACAGGCAAATCAGGATTGCTGCCTTCAAGCCGGCCAATAAGATTCCCAAAATGATCAATCCGTACTTTCATCCCGGCCTCCTCCATCCAGGAAGCAGCCAGCCGAAAGGCTTCTTTTTCCAGTTGAGACATTGCCGGTCGGCAGGTACCGGTCTCTCCTATTTTTCCAATCCGACTCATAGACTCAAAATGAGCCTCGAGCCTTTCTATATTGATATGCAGCTTTTCTTTCAAAATCAGCTTTTTACATAAACCGGACCGGTATCATTTTTTATCGGCTTCAGGGTTTTCAGAAACCGGTAAATGGCCTTCAAATCTGAATCAGCAAAAGTCTTGAAAGGTCCCCACGGCATATGGCTGGTTTTGATTTTCTTTCCCTGACGGAACCTGGCAATAAATTGTTCTTCAGTCCAGTCGGTGATGCGGCCGGTTTCAGGGTCAGGAGTAAGATTACAGGTTACCATAAATTCATCGGTGGTACCATCAATGGGCATTTTGAATCCACCTGCATATTCCGGCCCAACATAGGCGCCTGTTTTCAGGTCACGGTCGCTGTGACATCCCCGGCAATTGGCGATGCTGGTAGCCAGATATTCCCCGTAAAGTGCGGAAGAATCTCTCGTAACGGCCACTGGTACTTCACGGTCTGGCCCCACCGGCTTGAATACGAATGCATTCAGAACCTTCCCAATAGCATTGGGCTGAAAAGTGGTTACAGCATTCTTAGCTGGAGGAATCGTGCGCACATAAGACAAAATGGCCCGAAGGTCTTCATCGCTCGTATTGTGAAAAGGCATCATGTCAAATAAAGCACGACCATTGTGGCTAACTCCATACCGAAGAGCTCTGGCAACTTCTTTGTCCGACTTCCCTCCTATCCCGGTTTCTTTATCTGATGTGATATTGGGAACGGTGACAATTCCGATGGGGAGATTCCAAATACGACCCCCTTTGGGTAAAACCGCTACGCCTTCATTAACTTTCTCCACATCTTCCATAGAACTATGGCAATCAAGACAGTGTGCAGGTCCGTAAAAAAGATACTTTCCGTGGGCAATGACGGCGGAATCAGTAGAAGCTGCTATCTCAGGATAGGGAGCCTCGAAAGTTCTGTTCTGACGCATGGCAACTGCCAGAACCAAACCAACCAGAGAGACCAGGATAAAAATTCCCAGATACTTGAAGAACTTTTTCATTTGACTTTTTTGTTTTGAGATTAATAATAAAAAAAATGTGGGTTGGACCGGGCTTTTAACTGCTCTTTTGATGATTACTCGGGATTCAATAATCAAGATATCAGATTAAAAACCAAATTCAACTTTGACAAATAAATGTGAAAATTCAGATAATACTGTTTAATCCAGATTTTTGAAGCGTAAGTTTTGGCAGATATTGAAATAAAACAAGCCATTAACTGCCTGGATATTTTTCGGGGTTAAACATTTGAAAATCAGTTCTATGATTAACATTTATCGAAAATCAGGTTACATTTAAATTAATACAATCCACTCAAAATCAAATAATTAAGGACAATCAACCCAATTTTTACTCGTTAGCAAAGAATCAAATGCAGAAAGGAAAAATTCATCCACAAAAAATTTATCAAATTATTGAATTTCAATATTTTAAAAAATTAAACTCCTGAAAATCAGCCTTCCTGAGGCTTTTTGTAATTTTTTTAAAAAAAAATAAAGGACTTATGCCCTCATTATCAGAACCATAATCAATCAGACCGGGATTTTCGAAGGTGCAGAATATCTATTACAACTTTTAAAACCCAATGGAAAAATGTCCGGACATTTAAAACAAAGAAGATAATTGCTCCATACAGATAATCTGAAACATCAGGGTCAGTTTCCGGGTGATAGGGTTTACAATCAGAGTGCCTTAAAAAGGGAACAAGGAAATTATTCTGTATCATTGCGCCCTGCATATTTACAAATTTGAATTCATGAAATTACTGGAAGGAAAGGTGGCCCTTGTAACAGGTGCCAGCCGTGGTATCGGCAGGGCCATTGCCCAAAAACTAGCAGAACATGGTGCAAATGTGGCATTTACTTATCTGTCGAGCGTGGAAAAGGGTCAGGCGCTTGAAGCTGAACTGGCTTCTTTTGGTGTGAAGGCGAAAGGATACCGGTCTGATGCTTCTCTTTATGAGGAGGCCGAGAATCTGGTGAATGCTGTACTGTCCGATTTCGGAAATCTGGATATTTTGGTAAACAATGCTGGCATCACCCGTGACGGACTGCTGATGCGGATGAGTGAGGAGCAATTTGACGAGGTAATCCGCATAAACCTGAAATCTGTTTTCAATCTGACCAAAGCAGCTACCAAGCCTATGATGAAGGCAAGGGCAGGCTCGCTTATTCATCTGAGTTCTGTAGTGGGCCTGAGGGGCAATGCAGGTCAGGCGAATTATGCTGCCTCCAAAGCGGGCATTATCGGCTTTTCAAAATCAGTTGCCCTCGAACTGGGATCAAGGAACATCCGCAGCAATGTGATTGCCCCCGGATTTATTGAAACCGAAATGACCGGTCAGCTCGATGAAAAAGTAGTGGCCGACTGGGCAGCTTCCATACCCATGAAGCGCGGAGGTAAAGCCGAAGAAGTGGCGGATGCCGTAATTTTCCTTGCTTCGGGATTGAGTAGTTACATAACAGGACAGGTACTTCAGGTGGACGGCGGTATGCTGACCTGACAGGCCATCGGAAATTGCTTTGTTCTTTTTCAGGCAGCGTATCTAAGCCCTGTTCAAGCCCGCTGCTGCATACCAAAAAGTTACAATCTTCAATTCAATAAAATAGCCGGACCAGAGGAAATCTGATCCGGCTATTTTATTCATTTCCGGAATTTTTGAGCCTGATTCATTACTGCTCCCCAGCAAAGCGGGCGGTCAGGTATTCCCGGTTCATCATGGCAATATTGGCCATGCTGATTTCTTTCGGACATTCGGCCGAGCAAGCCCCTGTATTGGTACAGGCACCAAAACCCTCCTTGTCCATCTGTGCCACCATGGCCTCTGCCCTCCTCTTTCTTTCCACCTGACCCTGAGGAAGCATGGCATACTGAGAAAGTTTGGCCCCAACAAATAACATGGCCGAAGCATTTTTGCATGCGGCCACGCAGGCGCCGCAACCTATACAGGTAGCAGAATTGAAGGCCTCATCCGCTATTTGCTTTCCTATCGGAATCTCATTGGCATCGGGTGCCGAACCGGTATTCACACTGATAAACCCACCAGCCTGCTGAATCCTGTCGAAAGCACTGCGGTTTACAATCAGATCCTTCATTACAGGGAAAGCTGCAGCCCTCCATGGTTCTATAAAAATGGTGTCGCCGTCTTTGAAACTGCGCATGTGCAACTGACAGGTGGTGGTTTGCAGGGGTCCGTGAGGCCTTCCGTTGATTACGAGGGAACAGGCACCGCAGATCCCCTCGCGGCAATCGTGGTCGAAGGCAACAGGGTCTTCTCCTTTTTTTACCAGGTCTTCGTTGAGAACATCCAGCATTTCAAGGAAAGACATATGATCATTGATACCTCGAAGCTGATAGGTTTTCATTTCCCCTTTCGACTGTGCATTGGCCTGCCTCCAGATTTTTAGGGTAAGATTCATGGATTTCATAGAACAGTGATTACTTGTAGGATCGTTGTGTAAGTTTTACATTTTCGAAAGCCAGAGATTCTTTGTGCAACATCTCAGGCTGATTTTCACCTTTATATTCCCAAGCGGCCACATAGGCAAAATTGTTGTCGTCACGCAGGGCTTCTCCGTCGGGGGTCTGAAATTCTTCCCGGAAGTGTCCGCCACAACTTTCATTCCGATCCAGGGCATCTTCTACCATCAGGGCGCCAAGCTCAATAAAATCGGCCAGACGCAGGGCTTTTTCCAAGGTCTGATTCATTTCTTCATTGGTTCCCATCAGCCGGACATTGGTCTCAAATTCATTTTTAATGTTTTTGATGATGTCTCTTGCTTTGGTAAGTCCCTCTGCAGACCGGCTCATGCCGCAATAATCCCACATGGTAAGACCCAGTTCCCTATGTAGTTCATCCACTGTTTTACTGCCTTTCATGGAAAGAAGACGGGCAATCCGGTCTTTGGCTTCCTGCATTGCGGCGGTAAATTCAGGCCTGTCCGTTCCAATTGTTTCAGATCCGATACCGGCCAGATAATCCCCGATGGTGTAGGGAATAACAAAATATCCATCTGCAAGACCCTGCATGAGTGCAGAGGCGCCAAGTCTGTTTGCACCATGGTCAGAAAAATTGGCCTCTCCGAGTGCATAACAACCCGGAACGGTGGTCATCAGATTGTAATCCACCCAAAGTCCGCCCATGGTGTAATGCACGGCAGGATAGATTCTCATCGGAGTTTTGTATGGATTTTCGCCAGTAATCTGCTGATACATATCAAACAGATTGCCGTAGCGGGCTCTGATTACGGGCTCAGAATCACGGCGGATGGCATCTGCAAAATCAAGATAAACAGCAAGTTTGGTAGCACCTACTCCCCTGCCCTCATCGCATACATATTTGGCATTGCGGCTCGCCACATCACGGGGAACAAGATTGCCGAAAGAAGGATATTTCCTTTCCAGAAAATAGTCCCTTTCGTCCTCCGGAATATCTTCTGGAGACCTGCTGTCATTGGCTTTTTTTGGAACCCATACACGGCCGTCGTTTCTGAGGGACTCAGACATCAGGGTAAGCTTTGACTGATAGTCACCCGACACTGGAATACAGGTGGGATGAATCTGGGTAAAACAGGGATTACCGAATAAAGCCCCACGCCTGTGGGCCCGCCATGCCGCTGTGGTATTGCAGGCCATTGCATTGGTACTGAGATAGAATACATTGCCATAACCGCCGGTGCAGAGCAATACGGCGTGGGCAGAATGTGATTCAATGGCTCCTGTGACTAAATTTCTTGTGATAATACCTCTGGCTTTTCCATCTACCACCACAAGGTCTAGCATCTCAGTGCGGGTATAAAGCTTTACCTTACCAGCGGCTATCTGCCTGTTCATGGCACTGTAAGCACCAAGCAGCAATTGCTGACCAGTCTGTCCTCTGGCATAAAAGGTTCTGGACACCTGAGCTCCCCCAAAAGAACGATTGGACAAAAGTCCGCCATATTCCCTGGCAAATGGAACACCCTGTGAAACACATTGGTCAATGATATCAACAGAAACTTGCGCCAGGCGGTATACATTGGCCTCACGGGCTCTGTAGTCTCCCCCTTTTATGGTATCGTAAAAAAGGCGAAACACAGAATCGCCATCGTTTTGATAATTTTTTGCTGCATTGATCCCCCCCTGGGCTGCGATGGAGTGAGCCCGGCGTGGAGAATCATGAAAAGTGAAGGCTTTTACATTATACCCAAGTTCGGCAAGAGAAGCTGCTGCCGAAGCACCCGCCAAACCAGTTCCAACCACGATTATATCGTATTTGCGCTTGTTTGCAGGATTTACAAGTTTGAGATTAAACTTGTGATTGGCCCATTTTTCATCCAGGGGACCCGCCGGAATTTTAGAATCTAAAGTCATGGTAGCCTGAGTATAAAAAAATTAGTAAAATAACCAGAAGTAAAGGGGCATTGTTGCAAATCCCAATGGGACCAGAATGGAAATAAGGGTTCCGGCTCTGGAAATCAGGGGAGAATATTTGTTGTGCTCGAGTCCGAGGGTGTTAAAAGCTGAAGCAAAACCATGCTGCAGGTGAAAACCGAGCAGAAGCAATCCAAGAAGATAAACCGGGTTTACCCACCACTCATTTTTGAACACAGAGGCCACCAAGAAGTACATGTCTTTGTAAGATTCCCCGTCAATCTCAACCATGGGGATATCCCAGTTGTGGTAGCGCCAGTAAAAATTCTGAAGATGCAGAATGAGAAAAACCAATACGATGGAGCCAGAGAGTCCCATGTTTTTCGAAAACCAGGTCACTTTTTTATTGCTTCCTTTGGCCGAATATTCCACAGGTCTGGCAGCGGCATTCTTTCGTGTAAGAACTACAGCAGTGTAGATGTGAAGTCCAAATCCAGCCACCAGAAAAATTTCCAGGATGCGGATTATTCCGGCGGTGGACATAAAATGGGAATACAGATTAAAGGCTTCTCCGTTGTCTGACTTGAAAAGAAGAAAATTTCCGGACAGGTGGACAAAAAGAAAGGAGACGAGGAACAAACCGGTCAGCGACATAGCGAGCTTTCGGCCGATGGAACTGGTCAGAGCGTCTGATATCCAACTCATAGGTTCTTTTAAATGGTTTTTTACGGTTACTGAATCAACGGGCAATATTAGTTCTCAATCCCAAGGCGCCCAAGTTGGGACTGAATCAGGGCCGTTATTTGAAATGATTCTAAACAGCGTTTCCTGAAACATCAAACCCGCATTTTCTGGATTTTGTTTCGTTGCAGGGAGGATTTTACGGCATTTTCTGTCAGGATTTTTTTTTCAATGGATTACCTCCTGCCTCATACCGGACCGGAATCATCACATTTACCCACTCGGAATCTTCCGCTGCCCCGAATTGCCTGTAAAAATCCCGTGCGGGCTGATTCCAGTCCAGAACCTGAAGGCAGAGAAAAGGCAGCTTTTCTTGACTTGCATAATGGAGGCAAATTTCCATAAGCTTCTTACCAATACCGAGGCCACGGTGTTCCTTCTTCACAAAAAGATCCTCCAAAAAAAGAACCTTACCCTTCCATGTGGAATACCGGAAATAGGTGAGAGCAAATCCAAGCAACTGATTATCTTTTTCAGCTACAAAAACCCTGTAAACGGGGTTTTCTCCAAACCCTTCTGCCTCCATTTTTTCGATGGAGTTTTCGACCTGATCTACTGCGCTTTCAAACTCCGCCAGTGCCTTTACCAGCTCCATAACACCGGGAATATCCTCTTTTCGGCCTTGTCTGAAAGTCACATTCTCCATATTAAAATACCATCAATACATCGCTCCCTATTCATACAATTGGCGAGTTCAGGAACACTTATGTTATCAATTTCTTTTTCAATTCATCAAAAACCAAATCTGCTATTTTTCTGCAGCAGGAAGCATTGGGATGTACTTTATCGGGAAATCCCTGAGGATAATTCCGGAGTGGCGTATACAGGTCTATCAATTCTGATTTTTCTGAAGTTGCAATACGCCGGATAAGAGGCCGTATTTCTCTTTGCAGCACCTGCTCCCGAATGCCGAAAGCCTCCCCGAAAACCGGCACAGGAAGGCAAACAAAAATCTTCAGCTTTGGATTTACTTTTCTGAAACTGCTCAGAATTTTTCGGAAATCAGCCTGAAAATTGCTTTTGTAAGGGTCCCAGTTATGGGCTTTGCTGTCGTTGGTGCCCAGTTTTATAATAAGAATATCAGGCCTGAACCTGAGTGCTGCCCGAAAAGTCTCTTCCTTAATAAAAGGTTTATCGCCTTTTTCGATGACTGTAGCACCACTTACCCCGAAGTTTTCAACCCTGAAGCCGGCACCGAGTCGTCTTTGCAATTGATTGGGGTATGCATCCTGCTTTGAGGAAAGCCCGGAACCAAAAGTGATGCTATTGCCTACGCAGGCCACCCGAACGGGCTGAATCCGATTGGGAACAATATTTTTTAAACCTGCAATTAAAGCTGTGATGGAAACCAATGCCGGCAAGAGGGACTTCATTCAGGATTATCAAAACTGATCTTTCAGGTAATCATCCATCAGAAAGACGCCTTTTTTACCCAGAACCCATTCCGCAGCCTGAATGGCGCCCATGGCAAAACCCATGCGATTGTGGGCAATATGGGCTATTTCAAGGGTATCTATGGGAGAACTGAAAACAACTTTGTGGGTACCGGGCACATCAGGAATCCGAAGGGCTTTTATGGGAATTCCGGCAGGAACCTTCTCACCGTTCTCCAGCATCCATTCCTTCTTACGCTCCATTACCGTCATGATTTTTTGAGCCAGCGTAATGGCAGTGCCACTGGGAATATCTCTTTTCTCGGTATGATGAATTTCTTCCATCCGCACATCGTATTCCGGAAACTGATTAAAAAACCGGGCTGCCATCTCCACCAATTTAAACATCAGGTTTACCCCCGGCGAAAAATTGGAAGCATAAAACAAAGTGCCGTGCAGACTTCGGGTTTTTGCACAGATTTCTTCCCACTTGTCATGCCAGCCTGTAGAGCCACAAACCACAGGAATTCCGGCATCAAGGAGCATTTCCAGATTTTTTACGGCAGAAGCAGGAGAAGTAAATTCAAATGCCACATTGGGCTGATAGGAACGGCAAATGTGTTCCAAATCTATTTGGCGATCGCTGACAATTGCCGCAATTTCGTGGCCTCTCTGAATGGCCAGGGTCTCTATGGCTTTGCCCATTTTGCCATATCCAACCAAAAGGATGCGGAGTTTATTTTTTTTCATAGTTCAGGGATGAAATCTAAAGGCCAGATGCACACCGGCTACCGGCTGATTGCCGGCAATATACAACATCGGTTGCCATTGAAGGGTTAAATCATCGCCCACATCAAAGGAACTGAGGTGAGCATCAACAGCCGCATCTGCAATATTTAGCAAATATGTAAATGCAGCTATGATGACCAGAAAGTCCCGGTTCCGCCGCCAGTATTCCCGAAGACGAACAAGTTGTTCCGAATTGTACACTCCTTTGAACCTGTCCGGCTGCCCTGCCTGCACCTGCAGATAGGCATCCCGTGTTTTTACATATTCACCATGATTGAGGTGAATGTAGTACCCGAGGGCAAAACCGCCTCCGTACAGAATGGGAAGTTTCCAGTATTTACGATTGTACAGTTGGCCTGCACCCGGAAACACAGCAGAAAGCAGGGATGCCCTCCTTGGGTTCCGCTCCGCTGTTGTGGCTTTCGGTTTTGAAATTGTATCGTTTTTCCCCTCTGTTTCCGGGGTAAAACTACCTTCTATCTTGGCAAGGCTTCTACTGCCGGAAAGCGTCAGAATAAAAATTGAAATACAAATCCCAACCTTCATTTTCAAAGGTTTAACAATTCCAGGATTCGGTTGAGGTCTTCGGTTGAGAGGTATGGAATCCGGATTTCACCGGTTTCTCCTTTTCCGCTTTTCAGCTGCACTTTTGTTCCGAAGTGTGTGCTGAGTTGCTGCCGGATAGTTTTCATTTCGGGATTGTCAGAATTATCGGTTTTCTGATTTTTTCCTTTATCGGCTCCCGGTTCAAGAAGCTTTCTTACAGCATCTTCTACCTGCCTGACCGACCATTGTTCTCTGATGATTTTATTGTAGATATACAACTGATCCTCAATAAACTCCACATTTACCAATGCCCTTGCATGGCCCATGCTTACCAGTCCATCGCGGATGCCGGCCTGAATTTCGGGTGGCAAACGAAGCAGGCGTAGATAATTGTTGACCGTAGCCCGCTTTTTTCCTACCCGGTCACCGAGTTCTTCCTGCTTGAGGTTACACTCAGCAATCAGCCGCTGGTATGAAAAAGCGATTTCCAGCGCATTCAGATTTTCACGCTGAATATTTTCTATCAGGGCCATTTCCAGCATCTGCTGGTCATTGGCTTTTCGCACATAGGCCGGCAAATGCGTGAGACCAGCCAACCGGGAGGCCTGAAGCCTTCTTTCTCCCGAAATAAGCTGATACTGATTTTCGGAAAGCTGCCGAAGTGTAATGGGTTGGATGATGCCCTGAACCCTGATACTTTCGGCAAGTTCTTCCAGAGCCTCTTTGTCGAAATGGGTCCGGGGCTGAAATGGATTGGTTTCAATTCGGGAAATGTCCACAAGGTCGATACCAGGTCCGGATGTCCCTGATTTTCCTTGTCCCGGAGAGGCTGCATCCCCTTTCGGGCTATCGCTCAGGAGGGCGCTCAATCCTTTTCCTAATCCGGTGTTCTTTTTCATTTTATCTGTTTCCTGCAAAGCTATCAATTTGCTTTTATGCCGATAATTTCCTTTTGTTCAGATTTTAGGATTTCTTTATGATTTCCGAGGCGAGATTCAGGTAACTGACTGATCCTTTGCTGTCGGCATCGTGCAGAATAGCAGGCACACCGAATCCGGGCGACTCACTCAGCTTGATGTTTCTGGGGATGATGGTTTCAAAAACCATATTCTGAAAATGCTGCCTGACCTCATCTACCACCTGATTGGAAAGCCGGAGGCGCTGATCGTACATGGTGAGCAAAATCCCTTCAATACTCAGGTCAGGATTGAGCCGTGTTTGAATGATTTTGATGGTATTGAGCAATTTACCCAATCCTTCCAAGGCAAAAAATTCACATTGCACAGGGATGATTACGCTGTCGGCAGCCACAAGGGAATTAACTGTGATCAGTCCAAGTGAGGGAGAGCAGTCGATAATGATGAAATCGTAATCGTCCTTTACAGTCTGAAGTGCGGTTCGCATTTTTTGTTCCCGGTTTTCCAGATTGATCATCTCTACCTCGGCACCCACAAGGTCGATGTGACTGGGCAATAGAAAAAGATGGTTGATCTCGGTTTTCAGAATGATTTCTGACAAAGGCACGCCGTTGATCATGCCCTCATAGATGGAGTTTCGTATTTCCTTTGGATCAAAACCGATTCCGGAGGTGCTGTTTGCCTGAGGATCGGCATCTACCAGAAGTGTTTTTTTATCCATTGCCGCAAGACTTGCCGCAAGATTGATGGCGGTGGTGGTTTTACCCACTCCTCCTTTTTGATTGGCAATGCCAATGATTTTTCCCATGAATTGGTAGTTGAGAAAATGTTTGTCAGATGTTGATTGTTTTTCCGATTTCCAGCAGAATCAATTCTACACCATTGAAATTGGCAAGCATAAGGGCTTCCGAATGATCAATCTGGATGTAGGGAAAGGTATCGAAATGCATTCCTATAAGTTTTTTTACATTCATCCATTTGCAGGCCATAACGGCATCCCGGATCCCCATTGTAAAATTATCCCCTATGGGCATCAGCGCAAAGGACAATGAGTGCATTTCTCCGAGCAGTTTCATGTCAGTGAAAAGGGCAGTATCACCTGCGAAGTAAAAGGTATGCTCATCATTTTCTATGATGAAGCCGGCAGGTTGTCCGCCGTATTTGCCATCCGGAAATGAACTGGAGTGAACGGCTGGCACCATGTGGACCGTTGCAAAATCAAAAGGCCATTTTCCGCCTATATTCATAGGATGGGTTTTAAGTCCCATTTGGGCATAATGGGCATGAATTTCCCAATTGGCAATGATGGTGGCACCTGTTCTGGAAGCGATGCTTTCCACATCGGCAGTATGGTCCTGATGGGCATGGCTCACCAGAATATAATCGGCCTCAATTGAATTTAAATCAACATTTTTGGCCAGCTCATTGTAAGAAATAAAGGGATCGAAAAGAAGTTTATACCCCCCGATATTGACCATAAAACAGGAATGTCCATAGTAGGTAATCTGCATATTTTGAAATCAAAAGTAAAAAGGGTCGCAAAGGTACAAATCCATGGGCATGAATCAAGGTAAAGAAATAGAGAAAACCCACGGCCCGCATTTTCAGGGAGATAAAAAAAGAATTGCGCCTTCATGTTCCCGAATGGAAATAATTCGTACTTTTGCGGCCGTTTTTATCAAATCAAAGTACCGTAATACTTCATGAAGTTATCCGAGTTTAATTTCAATCTCCCCTCCGAACTTATTGCTTTTTATCCTGCCGAAAACCGCGACGAATCCCGGCTGATGGTAGTACACAAAAAGACAGGTCAGATAGAGCATAAGGTTTTCAAAGACCTTCTGAATTACTTCGGCGAAGGTGATACCCTTGTGGTAAACGATACCAAGGTTTTCCCGGCCCGCCTTTATGGCAACAAAGAAAAAACGGGAGCAAAAATTGAAGTATTCCTTCTTCGGGAACTTAACCGGGAATACAAACTTTGGGATGTTCTCGTAGATCCTGCAAGAAAAATACGGGTAGGAAATAAATTATACTTCGGCGACTCGGATTTGGTAGCAGAGGTCATTGACAATACCACTTCCAGGGGCAGAACCATCCGTTTTCTGACCGATGCTGTAGGAGAAGAATTTTACAAACTCATTGATACACTGGGGGAAACACCACTACCTAAATATATCAAAAGAGATGTGGAGGAGGCCGACCGCGACAGATACCAGACCATTTTTGCTCAGCACAAGGGTGCTGTGGCCGCTCCGACTGCAGGACTTCATTTTACGAAACAATTGGTTAAAAGACTTGCTCTGAAAGGCGTAGAAGTTTGTCCACTAACCTTGCATGTTGGACTTGGAACATTCAGACCGGTAGATGTAGAAGACCTTACAAAGCACAAAACAGATTCAGAGAATTTCAATATTCCACAAGCTACGGTGGACAGAGTAAATGCCAGTTTGGAGTCAAAGAAAAAGGTTTGCGCCATTGGCACCACTACACTCAGGGCGATGGAATCTTCGGTCTCTTCGACAAACAGATTGAAAATAAATTCAGGCTGGACCGATAAGTTTATTTTCCCTCCCTACGATTTTAAAATCGCCAATTCACTAATCACCAATTTTCATATGCCCCAGTCTATTCTCCTTATGATGGCCTGCGCTTTTGGTGGGTATGAACTGATTATGAAAGCGTATGAGGAGGCAATCAAGGAGAAATACCAGTTTTTCAGTTATGGCGATGCCATGCTGATCATCGACTGATTTTTGTCAAATTCATTCCATGTCATTTCTGAGGTGGAGGTAATTTTTCCATAAATGCCTACTCTACTAAACATAAAAACCGGGTATCAATAACTGAGCCCGGCTTTTAAATTGCCAAACTCTTTCTGGCTTGTTACTCTGTTTCTTTCAGAACATCCCGGATTACCTTAAAAAGGCCGAGGCCAAGGAAAAATAAAATACCTGCAACAGCACCCCCGGATTCGCTGAAACCTGCTTTGGGACCAAGCCATCCACCTAAAAAATATCCTGTGAGAATATAGAACACCAGCTGAATCCCCAACTGGGTATATTTCAAATATTGATTCAAGGCAACAATGCTTACGACGATCCGACAGAACCCGGAAAGACCGGATTCTAAACGCTTGCCTGAACAGGCTTCTTCAGGCTGTCGCTTCCATTAAGGGAAACTTCCTTGGAAACAGCACCCATTTTGCAGCTGCCATTGAATTTAGAACCAGCCTCAATCACCAGTTTTCCGGTGTTAATATCGCCATGAATGGTAGAAGAGTTTTTAAGTGTAAGCAGCTCAGTTACTTCCACTTTGCCAATTACCTCACCGGATAGTTCCGCATTCTGGGCCGAAAGATTTCCTTCCAGCACCGCATGCTGACCAAGGACGACCTTAGCCTTGCAAAACAAATTACCTTCCAACTTTCCATCCAGACGGATGTCGCCAGATGTTTCGATATCGCCGGTAATGGTAGTGCCCTTGCCGATAACATTCATCACATGGCCATGGGTGATAGGTGTATTGTCCTGCAGTGGGGCTTGTGAAGGCTGAGGGGTTGTTTCTTTTGATTGATTTCCAAAAAGTGCCATAGTTTCAACTTGATTGTATTATTAATTGATTCAAAAAAAATGTTTTAAAAACTTATAAATCAGGCGGTAACCAGTCCTGAGGTGACCATCGCTTTTTTCATGGTTTCTCCGATATCTGCCGGACTGTCCACCACAAAAATGCCGTTTTCTCTCATGATTCTCATTTTGGCTGCTGCTGTGTCGTCAGCGCCCCCTACAATGGCACCGGCATGACCCATTCTTCTTCCGGGAGGCGCAGTCTGTCCGGCAATAAACCCAACAACCGGTTTGCGGTTGCCCTCGGCTTTTATCCAGCGGGCGGCATCTGCTTCGTAAGTTCCTCCGATTTCGCCAATAAGAATAATGGCATCTGTCTCAGGGTCGTTCATAAGCATTTCCACTGCTTCTTTTGTGGTGGTGCCGATGATGGGATCTCCCCCAATGCCAATGGCAGTAGAAACTCCAAGACCGGCCTTTACTACCTGGTCTGCTGCTTCGTAAGTCAGTGTACCGGATTTGGATACAATTCCTACTCTTCCCTTACGGAATACAAAGCCAGGCATGATTCCCACTTTGGCTTCACCGGGCGTAATCACACCGGGGCAGTTGGGGCCAATCAGAACTGATTTTTTATTTTTCAGATAGGCTTTAACCGGAATCATATCCTTGACCGGAATGCCTTCTGTAATACATATAATAAGACCTATACCTGCTTCGGCAGCCTCCAGAATGGCATCTGCAGCAAAAGCAGGGGGAACAAAAATAATCGAAACATTGGCCCCTGTTTTGGCAACTGCATCGGCCACGGTATTGAAAACAGGTCTTTCAAGATGCATTTGTCCTCCTTTTCCGGGAGTAACACCACCGACAACCTGTGTTCCGTATTCCATCATCTGCTGGGCATGGAACGAACCCTCCGACCCGGTAAAACCTTGCACTATTACCCTTGAATCTTTATTTACCAGTACACTCATCTGTTTTTTAACTTTTTTTGAAAGGGCACAAAATTATTTGAAAAAGGTTGGGTAGCCAAAAGGAATTTAAATTCTAGTCAAAAAAACAGGCAACGAATTTATCATATTGATTTACAATTATTTAAAGAGTATTCTGTTTGAAATATATTCCATTTTGAAGTTTTTTGGATTAAAAATGACCGATCAGAAAGCCCTGAATTTAAAATCCTGAAAATTCCGGCATTTTGATTTGGAAGATACAAACCCTTTCCCTCTATATTTGCAGTTCGATTTCGGAAATGAAAAGACAATTATTTACAGCCGGACTCCTTGTAGTTCTGGCTTCCTGCGGACGGTACAGTAAAGTCAGGGATTTGCCTCAGAAGGATGAAATGGCCGCCAATTCACGGATTTATGGCGAGGTTGAAGGTCCGGCAAGGCAATCGAAGCAGACTTACCCTGCCCCTGCCGATGCCGCAGATCGTTCTGTGAAAATAAAAGATAAAATGTTTGGCATAGGAATGACTGCTTCGAAAGTAGCGGTTTCAACGCCGGTAGCCAATCAGATTCCTGCAGACAGCGCTGCCAAAAAAGATTCGTCTTCGGGAAAATAAAAAAAACAAACAGAGGTTTTGTTAAATTGAATAAGACCTCTACTTTTGCACCTCAAATTCTTCCTTAGCTCAGTTGGTTAGAGCACCTGACTGTTAATCAGGGGGTCCTTGGTTCAAGCCCAAGAGGAAGAGCAACCGGCAGCCCAGGGCTGCTTTTTTTTTATCCTTATAACATCTTCGAAGGACTATGCAATTCGTCGTTTCGTCAGCTCAGTTGTTAAAAAACCTGTCGCTCATCTCGGGTGTGGTGTCTACCAATCCGGTCATTCCCATACTGGAAAATTTTCTTCTTGAAATTTCAGATGGCAATCTTACGGCAACCGCCTCAGATTTGCAGACAACAGCCAGAATATCCATGCCTGTTGATTCAGAAGAATCAGGTACTGTGGCCGTTCCGGCAAAAATTTTTCTGGAAACCCTGAAAAATCTTCCCGAGCAGCCTATTTCTCTGAACATAGATGAGGAGACCTACAGCATCGAAATTCACTCGGAAAACGGGCGCTACAAGGTTTCCGGATCCAATGCCATAGATTTTCCAAAAGTTCCGGCTGTGGCCAATGCCTATTCCATCAATATGGAGGCCAATGCCATCAGCAGGGCCCTGAGCAATACCCTTTTTGCCACAAGCAACGACGATATGCGCCCCAGTATGAGCGGTGTTTATCTTCAGCTGAGAACAGACAAAACTTTGTTTGCGGCTACCGATGGCCACAGACTGGTAAGATACATTCGGAACGATATTTCTTCAGCAAACGAAACTGCCATTTTATTCCCAAGAAAAGCGCTTCAGGTAATAAGAGGCCTCATGCCAACCGATAAAACTCAGGTAAAACTCAATTTTAACTCTTCCAATGCATTTTTTGAGTTTGCCAATATCGAACTGATCTGCCGCCTGATCGACGAGCGCTTTCCTGAATACGAAAATGCCATACCCCTCAACAACATTAATGTGATGACGGTGGAAAGGCTCGAACTCCTGAATTCACTTCGCAGGATTTCCATCTATTCCAATAAGTCAACCAATCAGGTCAGATTTTCCATAACAGCCTCTGAGCTGCAGATTTCAGCCGAAGATCTGGACTACAGCAACGAAGCCAATGAAAAACTGAGCTGCGACTACAATGGCGCTGAGCCAATTGATATCGGATTCAGTTCCAAACTGATGATTGAAATGCTCTCCAACATCAACTCCAATCTGATTGATCTGGAAATGTCAACTCCGAGCAAAGCAGCCCTGATTATTCCCAAAACTGTGGAAGCCGGGGAGGAGATTCTGATGCTCATCATGCCGGTAATGCTCAGTTCCGGCAATTGATTCCTTTAACCGAATTGTAACTTTTTGCCATCTGCAGCTTGCATGATGGCTTTTTTTTGACCCGCCTGCACCATGGATTTCAGCGCCAACGACCCCGAACTTGACGGAAAATTTCTGGGTACAATCAGTTCTGATTTTGTAAAAGTAGCCGATCAGATCAAAGAGGCTTCGTATCAGATGCGCGTCAGAAGAATTTCGGATTACCCGGTTTTTGTGCTTTGCAAAAATGAACAACCCATCGGTTCGCTCCTGTACGACAAATGGGCCCAGCAGCTCGACTGGCATTATTATGTAGCCATGGCCGAAGAATTGGTTCAAAGAAAAATTTTTACCCTTGAATCTTATACCCATTTCACCTCCGGGTATAAAAATGCAGATGAATTTTGCTGCCTTCTGGTGGTAGATCCTTCCTTTACGGGATTTGTATATCTCCCCTACCCTGAAGACTGAATCCTGGTTTTCCCCGGCCACCAGCCCGAAAAGATAATTTGTGTTTTTATAAGGGCTTTCTCCTTGCCCCTTCTGGGTGATGCCTGGGGAATGAATACTTTGGAAGCACCCGCTTTCCTGACCAAAATAAGTTTTCATCTTCAGCAATATCATGTTACGCCGAAAGGGGCTGCATGACCTTTGGCTTCATAACCAATTCCTAATTTGATATGATTTCTACAGCCAACCGAATTGCCAAGGTTTCCGGAATATTCCCGGCCGCATTTTTTATTTTTTTCGGCCAAAGTGCTGATGCACAGAGTGCCGGTGGCACCTTTCAAGCCGGACCGGCAATGATGAGGGGCAAAATTTTTCCAACTGCTTCCCTTCTGGACAATGGAAAAGTCATCACCTTTTCAGGACGGGAATTCAATTTTGTATCCTGCATGTACTCCGATCTGTACAATCCTGAAAACAACACCTTCAGTGAAACACAAATGAATTATCCCCATGACGCTTCCGCTACGGTAAAGCTTTCGGACGGCAGATATATGATGCTGGGAGGAGGTGAGAATCTGGGAATTGCTCCAGGGTATGCCACTACAGAAATATACGACCCTGCAAGCGGAACATTTTCTGCGAAAGCCC
Source organism: Catalimonadaceae bacterium (assembly GCA_044359055.1). GTDB lineage: Bacteria > Bacteroidota > Bacteroidia > Cytophagales > Flexibacteraceae > CAMDMI01. The sequence goes on along the minus strand of JBIKMV010000020.1, from coordinate 563 downwards.
AAATGACCACGCCCAGAATGCAGGTTGCTGCCGTTCAGCTTGGAAACGGCAAAATTCTTGTGGCCGGAGCCTGGTACAATTCGGAAGGGGCAGCAAACGGAGAACTCTACAACCCTGAAACCAATTCTTTTGCTCAGACAGGGCCATTGAGTGAACCAAGGTCGCAGGCCAATATTTTTCCTACTACTGACAGCGGAGCTGTAGTTTTCGGGGGATGGCCGACCTTCGGGGGAGCCGTAAAAAAAACAGTGGAATACTACTCGCCGGCAAGCAATGCTTTCTCAGGTATTTCCCCTGAACTGATTCCCTCCGATCCGGGTTGGATTCCTGCATCCATAACCACACGGCCCTTTGCCGACTGCAAATTGAAAAACGGTCAATATCTTTTTATGGCATACCGTGACAATGGAAACCGGGAATACGCACTCATTCGCTTTAATCCTGAAAGTAAGCAATTCAGCCGCATTGTTACCGATTCTCCTCTAACCGATTCTTTTACTGATGGCGGATTTGCCGATTTTGTTCTGAACAAAAACGAAGACATCGCCTATCTGGTGGGTTTC
>JBIKMV010000156.1:0-6882 GCA_044359055.1 Catalimonadaceae bacterium | reverse complement strand
GACTCCGGGTCGTAGGTAAAAATTCCGTTCGAAGTGGCTGTGTAAAACAATCCACCCATTTTTTCGAGGCCTATGGGGTTGATGAAGCTATTGTGTTGCCGCCAGGAACCTATCGGTAAATTTCTTGCTGTTTGCGCCAGACCGGATGCTGATAAACCGATTATGAAAAGTAATAATGAAAAAAAACGCATTCTCAATAGTTTAACTGGGCTCAGAAAAACATTTGCGGCACCGGGCCTCATAGGTATCGGCGGCACCGAGAAAAACTCTGTCCCGGGAGCCTGACAGCCGGTAAGAATGAGAGGCAACGCCACCGCATTTCATGCAAATGGCGTGCACCTTGGTCACAAACTCGGCCACGGCCATCAGCGAAGGCATGGGACCAAATGGCTTTCCAAGGTAATCCATATCGAGCCCTGCAACAATAACCCTGACACCCCTTGAGGCCAGATTCTGGCAAACTTCAGTAATGGATTCGTCAAAAAACTGGGCTTCATCTATGCCCACCACCTCGCCTGAAGAAACATGAAGCAGAATTTCCTCCGGAACCGAAACCGGGGTGGAGCGAATGGAATTCTGGTTGTGAGAAACCACATCTTCTGCGTGATAGCGGTTGTCGGTCATGGGTTTGAAAATCTCAACCTGCTGCTTTGCCAGGACGGCCCGGTTCAGTCGCCTGATTAGCTCTTCCGTTTTGCCCGAAAACATGGACCCGCAAATCACTTCAATCCATCCTCTGCCTGTAACAGGACCGAGGCTTTTGCCCGGAGAAAACAGGGGTTCAATAAACATAAGCGCCCAAAGATAAATCAAACACCTTACAGGAAGCATTTTCCTTGCTCTGATTTTTAAAATCCTGAACACGGAAGTTCGCTTAAACAAGATGTAAAATGTGGATTTGAAATCAGTAGAATTTGCCATTCTCCTATCTGTCAATGTTTTGTAATCATTTGAAATGTAATGGATTAAAAGAAAAAATCGAATCGCTCCAAAGCAAGATTGGTAGCCAAAATTTTTCTTCCGGCCAACAGGATAACGGTCCCAAAAATTTAACCATTCCGGCATATACATTGTCCTGCCTCTCCCTGTTTTAATCTTCCCTGAACGAATCATTTTCTCAGAAATTGCCTGAATTTTTTTTCTTCCCTGAAATTTGAAAGAAGGTAAAACCATGTAAGGCCAATAAGCTGCTTACCTTTGGGCCTCAAAAATTGATTTAAAAAAAGAATAATTATGGTTGCCTGCCTTTCGGCTATTCTTTGGGAAGCCAGTCCTGAAATATGGCCTTCGGGTTCCGTCCCCCTGCGCTGGTATGGATTGCTGTTCGCCGCTGCATTTTTTTTCGGTCAGATTATCATCTCCTACATATTCAAAAGAGATGGCAAGCCGGAAAAAGATGTGGATATGCTGACCTATTACATGATCGGGGCTACAGTTTTCGGTGCCCGGCTAGGACATTGCCTCTTTTATGACCCTGCGTATTATTTGAGTCATCCCCTAGATATCCTCAAAATCTGGGAGGGCGGGCTTGCTTCTCATGGGGCCACACTGGGTATCCTTGTGGCCATGTGGCTGTATTCCCGCAAAAAGCCCGATCAGTCCTGGCTCTGGATTCTCGACCGCATTGTAATAGTGGTTGCCCTTGGCGGGGCTTTGATTCGGATGGGCAATCTGATGAATTCTGAAATCATAGGTAAGCCGGCGAATACACCGCTGAGCATGATTTTTTTGCATCCCTTTGAGCGCATTCTGGAAGAAACCGAAGGCCGGAGGCTGGCATCATTCGCATTCAGCAAAACCGGAAATACGGCAAGCAGGAACGGCCTCGAAATGGAGGAGCTGGAACTTCACCTTATTTTCCAGCGTGATGCTCTTCCCGGGAATTCAGCTGAAGCTTTTTGGCAGAGTGCCATTCCTCAGATTATTGCGGCTTCAAATGGCAGAACTTCAGAAAAGTACCCCAACGGCGATGAGCCACATCTCTATTTCGAAGCCCGGCCGGAAAATGTGCAAAGCAGTATCACCAATGATGGCCTGGTGAGCATGACTCTGAAAATGTGGGGAATCCCAAGACATCCGGCTATGTTGTATGAGTCGCTCTCTACATTTCTCCTTTTTATACTGCTATTCGGATTCTGGCATCGTTACCGTCATCAATGGCCAGAGGGCAGGTTGTTTGGAATTTTTGTTGTGGTATTGTTTTCTCTTCGGTTTTTCTATGAGTTTTTGAAAGAAAATCAATCCGATTTTGAAGACAACCTTAGCCTGAATATGGGTCAGATATTGAGCATCCCTTTGGTTTTGTTTGGGGTTTACCTGATTCTTCGGCAGGGAATGCGACATACGGGTAAGGCGTAGTGAAATGCTTGTTTTATCCGGTTCACAAACAGGCAGGCATCAAGGGCCTGCAGCTTGAGCTGCCTTTTGCACAGTTTCCTTTTGTTTCCGGTGAAAGATGTGAAAATCAGTCCTTTCTAAAGGAATAAGTTGTAAATCCCACACAATCCTGTCAAGTTTGCATCGAATAAGTATGAGATTATCTTCTCTTGCCGGAAATCCATTGTTTCAAATCACTACGGCAGTGATGCTTATTTCCTGTCCTTTGTGGTATAATGGCTGTCCGCTTTTTTACCCCGACTCCATTGGCTATATTTTCTGGGGTATGAAAGGTGAGATTGTTCCGGAAAGGGTCTCAACTTATGCCTTGTTTATCAATTTGACGAGCCGGGGGGGCAATATTTGGTTACCTGTCTTGGTTCAGTCTGCTTTGCTGGCTGTGTCTCTCCGGTTTCTATGGTTCAGAATACTGGGAATTCTGAATCCTGCCTTTTTTTTCCTGGCCTGTTTCCTTCTGGGCTGGGCCAGTCCGCTTGGCTGGACATCTGCCATGCTCATGCCTGATATTTTCTGTGTACTCAGCAGCCTGTATCTGCTGGTTTTTATGGAGTTTTATTCGGACCTGAAGTGGTGGGAAAAAGTGACGGCCGCTGTCTTGTTTGTTTTCTTTTCTCTTTTTCATATTGGAATTTTCCCCATCAACCTTTTGATTCTGACCGTATATGGTTTGATGTTTCTGTTTCGGCGAAAGCTGAAATCCAGGGCTATGCCTTTTATTCTGGCTCTGGCTCTCACTTTTTTTTCCCTTGCCGGTATTGGCTTTGTTCACAAGTTAATTTCGGGGCAATTTTTTACTTCCAAAACCTCAGGTGCATTTTTGGTTGCCAGGTTTGCCGAAACCGGAATTCTCAGCCAATACCTGAACCGGCATTGTGGAGATAATAGCAATCCGCTTTGTAAATACCGGTCAGATTTTCCCATGCAGGCTGAAGTGTTTCTTTGGAAACCGGATAGCCCTCTGAACAAAGAAATCGGTCTTTATGACCCAAAGGGTGTATTGTCCGAAGTGGTGAATGGTGTTTTTTCAGACCCTGTGTTGCTCTCCAAATTTGCCATTTCCGGATTGGCTTCCGGATTGAAGCAGGCTCTTCTTCTGGATTTGGGTGATGGGCTCGGGCCTTTTGATGACATTCCGCAGCTTAGAATTTTCACTGCCAATGCCTCCGATTATCTTGGATCCAAACAACAGGGTGGTATAGATTTTCAGCATGTCAACTTTTGGTGCAGGGCTTTTTTGGCATTCCTGTTTTTGCTTGCTCTCAGATACAAGGCTTTTTTCAATCTTTCCAAACCAATGGAAAAACTCGGTCTGTTCATTATTATCTTGCTCATTTCCAATGCTTTGATAAACGGCGCTCTTTCAACACCATTAAACAGATATCAGGTCAGGGTTTTTTGGTTGGTTTATCTTTGGCTATTTGCAGCCCTTTATCCGTCAGTAAAAGTTTATTTTTCTACTTCCGCTGAAAACAAAAAATGAAATTAGGCATCGTTATTCCAGCCCTCAATGAGGAAGATTCGATAGAAAAAATCATCCTGCTCACCCACAAAGCAAAAGACTACATCATAGCCAATTCACCTGTGGATGCGGTTGATATTGTGGTAGTGAGCGACGGCTCCACAGACAATACCGTTCCCCTGGCCCAAAAGCACCTGGACAAAATCAAACTCATAGTATTTGAAAAGAACCGGGGTTACGGTGCAGCCATCAAAAAAGGCTGGGAAGAAACAGATGCCGATTTGCTTGCTTTTCTGGATGCCGACGGTACCTGCAATCCTGAGTTTTTTGCCCCCCTTTGTACAGAACTGGAAAAAGGGAGCCGTGACATCATGCTGGGCTGCCGCCTGAATAAAGACAGTCAGATGCCTGCCATCCGAAGACTGGGAAATACCCTTTTTGCAATACTCCTTTCTTTGGTTTCCAATCAGAAAGTGCGGGATACAGCCTCCGGCATGCGGGTAATCCGCAGGAGTTCCCTCAGTGAAATTATGCCCCTGCCTGATGGTTTGCATTTTACCCCAGCCATGAGTGCAAGGGCCATTTTACACCCCGATTTGAAAATTCATGAGATCGACATGCCCTACAAAGAGCGTGATGGCGAATCCAAACTTAAGGTCTGGAAAGATGGCATCCGTTTTTTGTCTGTTATTCTTGAAATGACATTTCTTTATCAGCCGCAGAGGGTGTTTTTTCTTTCGGGTCTCTTCACCTCATTCCTTGCCCTGTTGCTGATGCTCATTCCGATGGGTTTTTATTTTAAGCACCAAATGCTCGAAGAATGGATGATTTATCGCTTCATGGTGTCACACCTTCTTGGCACTCTGGCAGCACTTCTTTTTATGTGTAGTTTTATTTCAGAGCGGATTGTGGGCATTACCCTTTCGGGAAAGCTCGAAAAAACACCTCTGAAAATTTTAAGCAGCCGGTTTTTCAATTCTGGAATTAGCCATTGGGTTGCTACCATGTTTGTGTTGGCCGGATTGCTCCTTGTGCGAAACAGCCTGCTTGACCGCATCACCCTTGGTTCTACTTATGAGCATTGGTCCCGTTACATGGTTATGTCTTTTTTGTTCACCATTTCGGCCATTATCTGGCTTGGGAAGGGGCTTAATTTTATTCTGGGTTTGATTGAAGAAAGGCTTTTTTACTTCCGTAAACTGGGGAGCTGATAATTTTTTTCATTTTCTGGTTCCGTTGGAAGGAAAGTATTTTTTTTGTAATACACTACTTTTTAATGCATTTACTGCATCGGAAACCTCGCTTTTCCCTGATTGTCCAAAATCATCCTAATTTCGCCGCTTTATTTTTATGAGACTCCACAAGGAAGGAACCCAAACCCTGCTTCTGGGCGCCGTTGTTCTGGCAGGGCTGCCGACGGCTGTTCACCATTATGCTGGTGAAGGTTGGTTGTTTTATATCATGTCGGGTTTATGCGCTGCGACATATCTGCTTTTGCTTAATTTTTTCAGGATTCCGGAGAAAAAACTGGTTCAGGACGATGGTAAAATTGTAGCCCCCTGCGATGGCAAAGTGGTGGTGATAGAAGAGGTTTTTGAACCTGAATTTTTAAATGAAAACCGGCGGCAAATCAGTATTTTCATGTCGCCCCTGAATGTGCACAATAATGTCAATGCCATTTCGGGTGTTGTTTCTTATTTTAAATATCATCCCGGAAAATACCTGGTAGCCTGGCATCCCAAATCCAGTACAGAAAACGAGCGGACATCCTATGCCATTCGGCATGAAAGAACCGGAAAAGATATCTTGATGCGGCAAATTGCCGGTGCCCTTGCCAGAAGGATCTGCTGGTATGTAAAACCGGGTCAGGCCGTTTTACAAGGCCATGAATTCGGGTTTATCAAATTCGGTTCAAGGGTTGATGTTTTCATTCCCCTCGATGCCAAAGTACAAGTAAGCCTTGGTCAGATTACGGTAGGAGGGGAGACCATCATTGCAAGCTGGTAATCTTGCAGTCTGTTTTCCGTTCAATAAGTCTGATTGCTCCTTAATTTGTATGTTTTTCGGGGGAACGATTATCTGATTCTGATTTTAAAAATGCCATTTTTCACATCCACGAAGTTGGCATTGTTTTCATCGCTCCGCATTCTGAAGTTGAATACCCCTTTTACAAAGTTGGAGTCTGAATAGGTGATGGTAATCTGGTTGCCGACCGTACTACTATTGAAAATGGTATAGTTTTTTTCCAGAAGTTCGGCTTTGTTCTGTACAACATCCATGCGCCCCTTTGAAAAGATTCTTGCTCCGGTATAGATGCCGGGCTTTCTGGATTTGAAATCATAAATATGCAATTCGAGATTGCGGGTCAGCGCCTGACTACCCAGAAAAAATGAGGTTGCAAATTTCATTTTGGTAACCACACTGCTGTTTTCCAAAATTCTGATTTCTCCGGGTCCACCATCGCGGGTGTAGGTATAAAATCTCACGGTATCCACATCGCAAACCACATACTGATCTGCTGTGAGGGTGTCTACCGGAAAGGGCCGGGTTGGTGTGGTTTCTTCCTCTTTTTTGCAGGAAAAAGCCGCTGATAATGAGAGAACTATAAACAAAATTCGTGTAAAACTTTTCACCATGGATGATGTAATAGGTCCGCAAATATGTAAAAAAAACAATGCTTACAATTGTATCATCACATCTCCGAGGTCTTTTGTAAGCATGGCCTCAATCTGTTTCTTTTCATGAATGGCGGTCAGAATCCTGAATTCTTCTTCCTCATTTCCCGGTATTTCCATCTGCTGATAGAGGGCTTTAATATCTTCTTTGATATGTTGTTTTTTCAGGTGCATAATATTGAAAAAGAGTGATTTATGCAGGTTGTCTGTCTCCCAGTCTGCAAAGTCTTCAAAGCCGCGGTGGGTATGGAAAATGATTTTTTCCTGTACTGGTTCACATAGCCGGATGATGGTTTGCTTGTACTCTTCTCTGGGATGGTGATAAAAATATTCCGGACCCATGTTCTCCCC
>JBIKMV010000019.1:0-23060 GCA_044359055.1 Catalimonadaceae bacterium | reverse complement strand
TTACCTGTTTTATTTTCCCGTGATAATGAAGGTTATTTGCAAACTCTTCATAAGCATGAAAAAATATATACTCGAAGGAACTGTTTTTCTTAGCGGTGCCGTGGTGATGATGCTGGAACTTACCGGGTCCCGCATAATGGCGCCTTATGTGGGAACCTCTACTTTTATCTGGACCAGCCTGATTGGTGTGATTTTGGCCAGTTTGAGTTTAGGTTACTATTTTGGTGGAATAAAAGCAGACCAGGACCCAAGCCAAAAGCGGCTTGCCAATATTCTTTTTTATGCCGGCTTGAGCATTGGTGTGGTAGCCGTGATCAATACCTACATCATGGGTTATGTCACCTATCATCTGGTTTCCGTAAAATGGAGTGCTGCTGTTTCCGCCTGCATTTTATTCGGAGTGCCAGCCTACCTACTGGGAATGGTATCGCCGCAGGCTGTCAGAATCCGGATGAAAAATGTGGACCATGCCGGTGCCACCATTGGTCGCCTCTATGCTCTTTCTTCTCTGGGCAGTATTGTGGGTACTTTTTTGGTTGGATTTTACCTGATGGCCTGGATCGGAAGCCGGAATATTTTGTACATCCTTTCGGGACTCACCCTTCTGCTTTCGCTGATGAACCGCAAGAACAATGATGTTCTCATGGCACTGATCGTTTTTATGGCTGCCCCCTTCCTGAGCAGTTTCGGCAAAAGTGACAAAGGAAAAATCATGGATACCGAATACTGTTCGGTTCAGGTGGTGGAATATCCCGACCCGGAAGGAAGACGCCTGAAAATCATGAAAGTGGGCAACGAATTCAGCTCAGGGATGTATGAAGATTCTGATTCTCTGGCCTTTGTGTACTCCCGATTTTACAAGCTGATGTTTCATTTTCATCCCGGACCTGAAAATACTTTGCTCATCGGCGGCGGGGCCTACTCGGTACCCAAATATTTTCAAAAGGCCTACCCCCGCCTGAATATGGATGTGGTAGAAATAGATCCTGCCCTCACCCGCATGGCAGAAACGGATTTCCGGTTTAAGCCCGATGCCAGGACAGTACCCATTCATGCCGATGGAAGAATTTATCTGAACCAAACCACCAAAAAATACGATGTGATTATGGGTGATGCGTATCGGTCTTTGTTTTCCATCCCTTTTCACCTGGTTTCGGTAGAAGCAGTCCAGAAAATGTTTGATGCCCTAAACGAGGATGGCATTCTGATAATCAACATCCTGAGTCCGGTTGAGGGTCCGCACCGCGACCTGCTTCAATCTATGGTAAAAACCTGCGGATTTGTTTTTCCCCGGATTCGAGTTTTCAAACCAAACCGCGAAATGCCGGACCGGCAGGTTCAGAACCTGATGCTGGTGTGCCAGAAAACTGAAAGGGGGTATGAAGCGGCATACACTTCACCCGAAATCAGGAAAATGCTCTCACAGGAGGTTCCGGTTTCGAAGATTGAAGCCTGGCAGGGCATGGTGCTTACTGACGATTTTGCGCCAGTAGAGCATTTTGCAGAAGAAATGCTGAGCGATTATTTTAAAAAATGAGCAAAGCCAGGGCTGATTATTATCCCGACCTTGACGGAGTACGGACTCTGGCAGTATTGATGGTGGTGGTACACCATTGGTACCGGGGCGAGAGCATTGTGCACCACGGCGGAGCAATGGGCGTGGGATTGTTTTTTGTGCTTTCAGGCTTTTTAATTACCAACATTCTCTTCAACCAAAAAGACGCTTTTCTCAGTGGAAAATCCCGGGAGAAAATCAATATTCTAAAAACCTTTTACATCCGCAGAACCCTTCGGATTTTCCCTATTTACTATTTGTATATTACCGTTTTGGTGGCCCTTGGAATCGGGCAGAGTCGTGAAATATGGCCCTGGCTCTATGGCTATGCCTACAATTTCCTTCTATACCTTACCGACAACTGGCATTCTGGCTATGTGGAGCACCTGTGGTCGCTGGCCATTGAAGAGCAATATTATCTGATATGGCCTGCCCTGCTGTTGCTTTGGCCCTCCCGCAGGATATGGTGGCTTATTTTAGGCTTTATTGGCCTTGCCATGGCTTTCAGGGCTGTCATGTATTTGCATCATCCGGCATCCCAGTTTTCCAAATTCCCGATTTGTCAGTTCGATGGCTTCGGAATCGGATCGGCCCTTTCCGTCTGGATGCGACAGGGCAAAAGGATTAGAGCCGGCTGGTTTTTGTGGATTTTTTTCTGGGTCCTCAGTTTTGCAACCAAATGGGAGCGCATCCATTTTCATGGCCTGAGCTTTATCGGTCAGGTAGTGCCGTTGTATTACATTGGCTGTGCTTTCCTGATATATGAGGCCACTATGGGCACAAGGGGAATTGCTGCCTTGTTTTTCAGGAATCCTGCGGTTTTGTATTTGGGCAAAGTGAGTTATGGATTATACCTCTATCACCTGTTTGTTCCGGACTTGGTCATTCACCTGATTTTTCAATTTGGCATTCCTTTTCCGCCATACTGGCTCCTTTGGGTTATTTACTGCGGAGTCACGCTTCTCATTACCACGATATCCTGGTTTCTGATCGAAAAACCCATCAACGGCCTGAAAGACCGCTTTACCTACAAGACCAGGAAGGCTTCCTGATTACAGAATACACATATCCAGTTTAAGGGCGAAAAAATTTCATTCCCCTGAAATGACCCAAAAAAACAAAGGTCAGTCCCAGTGCTGCCGGATGGATTTCAGCAGCTCGGCATGAACCGGGCCGGCGGCAACAATCTGCCGGCCAAAAAGGGCATTGTCCAGACCCTCAAAATCGGTAACAGTGCCACCCGCCTCCTGCACAATGCAGATTCCGGCTGCCACATCCCAGGGGCTGAGATTGAATTCAAAAAATCCCTCAAAAATACCGCAGGCCACATAGGCCAGATCAATGGCAGCCGAACCGATACGCCTCAGACCGTGTGACTGCTGCATCAGGTCATGGATGATTCGCAGATAGGCATCAATTTTATCAAATTCAAAATATGGAAAGCCTGTTGCAAGAAGACTTTTGGAGAGAAAAGGAGTTTGGCCCACCCGGATTTTCTCTCCGTTGCAGAAGGCCCCGCCACCATAAAAGGCTTCAAAAATCTGCTTGTCGGGAACATGGCCTATTACCCCCAGAACCGGAGTTCCCTTGTAAACCAATCCCACCGAAATGGAAAACATGGGCACTTTATGAATAAAATTGGTGGTGCCATCTAGAGGATCAATAATCCAGAGCAATTCGGAATGTTGCTCCGGTCTTGTGGTTTCTTCCTCAGTAAGAAAGCCGGCATCAGGCAAAATGGCCCTGCAGGCATGCACAAGCATGGCTTCCGATTCTTTGTCCACATATGAAACCAAGTTGTTCCGGCCCTTGTACTCGGCTGAATTACGGGAGAACTTCAGACTTTCTTCCGATTGAAAAAGGGCCACTTCTGCGACTGCCTTTTTTACCTGACTGCAAATCAGGGGCAGTTTCTGTAACAGGTAATGAGGAATTTCCATAGAAAAAGATGGGTTATTTGCCTTCCACCAGCATGCTGAGCTGATCTATCACAGGATTGATGTACCGGAGAAGCCACGAAGGCATTATGCCAAGCAGCAAAACCAAAATCAGCAGAGGTAGCACCATACAATATTCACGGATGCTGAGATCCTTAAGCGAGGACAAATCTATATTGCCCGCAACCTGAAAAGGGCCAAAAAACATCTTTCGGGCTGTGTATAGAAAATAGGCGGCCGAAAGAAACAAACCTCCTGTTGACAAAATGGCCACCCATCGGGGGATAATCTGATTGAAACCTGAGGATTTGAATGCCCCCAGAATCACCAGAATCTCGGCAATAAATCCGGAAAAACCGGGCATTCCCATAGAGGCAAAAAATGCCAGCATAAAAAAAGCTACAAAGACGGGCATAGGCTTCACCAGCCCATTGAGCTGATCCCGGTTTCGGTTCTGAACGCGGTCGTATATCACCCCGGTGAGCAGAAACAGAAGGGGTGAAATCAGTCCGTGGGAAACAGTCTGATATACAGCACCCGTAAGACCTTCGGCGGTAAGAGCCGAGATACCCAGCACCACATATCCCATGTGAGAGACCGAAGAATAGGCCACCATTCGTTTTAAATCGGGAGAGCCCATAGCATTAAGCGCTCCATACCAAATGGAAAACAAACCGATAACCGCCAGTGGAAAAGCATATTGCACAAGCATTTCAGGAAAAACAGGAAGCACAATCCGAAGAAACCCGTAAGCACCGACTTTGAGTACCAATCCGGCCAGGACCACAGAAACTGCGGTAGGTGCCTCCACATGGGCATCGGGAAGCCATGTATGCAGTGGTGCGGAAGGAAGTTTGATAAGAAATCCCAGTACCAAAGCAAAAAATCCCCAATTCCGCACGGGCAGGCCCCAAAGCCGGGATTCAGATTCAAAAGACAGAATGGAATGGGGGATCAGATTGCTTTCATCTGAGAGATAAGGTATGGAAAAGGTATGAACTATCTGCTCGGCAGGTATGCTTCCCGAGGCCAGCAATTGCTGAACTTCGAAAATAATTTCATTGGTGAGCATTTCCCCCGGCTTCATCAGACCAAACCGAACCGCCGTTTCCACCGGATCAATCATGGACATATACAAGGCAATCATGGTCATGAGGATAAAAACCGAGCCTGCAAGGGTGTAGAGGAAAAACTTTATGGCTGCATATTCCTTTCTATGCCCGCCCCATAAACCAATGAGGAAAAACATGGGCAGGAGCATAAATTCGAAAAAGATAAAAAACAGAAAGAAATCCAGTGCCACAAAGCAACCGACTATGCTTCCTGCCATGAGCAAAAAACAAATCACATATCCCTTAATGCGGCTTTCTATTGTCCAGGAGCTGACCGAGGCAATCAAAATTACCAGACCAGTCAGAGCCAGAAGGGCAAGATTAAGGCCGTCGACACCAACCAGATAATCAACAGATAATGTGCCGAATGCCTGAAGATTGAGCGTAATCCAGTCTGATTTTTCCACCAGCTGATAACCCAGCCAGGTTTGGTCTTTTGGCAAGGCAGGATCGAACTGCAACACCGCCAGAACGATGATGATGAGTAGAATAACCGCACTACCTGTAAGGACAGACTTCAGCAATCTGCCCATTCCGGCAGGGATAAACAGAACAAGTAGGGCAGAAAAAAACGGCCATGCAAGGGCGTAACTCAAAATTGAGTTGTTCATCGGGGGCAAATATGGGAAAAGGCCGGCTTATTTTTGCATAAAGCCGGGGCCGTGGCAAGCCAATGAGCCTGAATGAAGGACTGATTCGCTAATTACGGATTGGGGAAAATCTGCTTTTCTCCTCCCCTATTCAGCCTGAGCATCGGTGTAGCCCCGCTTGCCATCGAAGGTGTAGAGATTCTCCGTTTTGATTACATCAAAGCCCATTTCTCCTGCAGCTTTTATGGTTTGCCATACTTCTTCAGGCCTGAGCCCCACCGCAAGGTCATGGGATTTGAACCGGCAGCGCCAGTGACTGGTACAGAACGATTCAGGCAAACCATCGGGCCATACTTTCAAACCGCGGTTGGATATGAAGGCCAGATAACGGCCATCGTCACCCAGTTTCCTTAATTTTTCAGCAATCTGATCGGGATTCAACTGGTCATTGTCCAGAAACAAATCGAAGCCCACCAGCTTTTTTTCCTGCTTCACAATGGGCGAAACTTTGATTTCGAATCCCTTTTGCTCCGCACGGGAATATTCCACAGGCTTCAGAATGGAGGGCTTTTGGCCAAGCCTTTCAATTACAGCACGGGCAAATTCCGAAGTTCCTGCCTTTGTCTTTGAAATGCCTTCCTTGTAAATATCGCCGGTATGGATGCCGTCTTCCAAAGTCTTGAGCCAGGCATTGTGTATTTTTTCTGCCACTTCGGGCTGATTGATGTGCACCAGCATCATCAGAGCACCATGTATCAGGCCCGATGGATTGGCGATTCCTTTCCCTGCAATATCGGGAGCCGAACCATGAATGGCCTCGAACATAGCACACTGATCGCCCACATTGGCCGAACCACAAAGTCCAACAGAGCCAGCCACCTGCGCTGCAATATCAGAAATGATATCGCCATACAGGTTGAGGGTAACAATAACATCGAATTTCTCCGGTGTATCGGCCAAAAGTGCTGAGCCGATGTCTATGATGCGGTGGTCCTTTTCAATTTCCGGATATTCAGCCCCAATCTGATCAAATATCTTATGAAAAAGGCCATCGGTCAGTTTCATGATGTTGTCTTTGCTGAAGCAGGTTACTTTTCTCCGCTTGTAGGCTCTGGCATATTCAAAGGCATACCGGATGATTTTTTCGGAACCCTGCTTCGAAATCAGTTTCAGACACTGAACGGTATCCTGGGTTTGCTGATGCTCGATTCCGGCATACAGGTCTTCTTCATTTTCACGGACAATCACCAGGTCCATGGTGTGTTTGGAATCTACAAACGGATTTAGGGTGGTTACAGGCCGCACATTGGCAAAAAGCCCCAGGGCTTTTCGCGTGGTTACATTCAAACTTTTGAACCCGCCTCCCTGCGGTGTGGTTACAGGCGATTTCAGAAACACCCTTGTACGGCGGAGTGAGGTCCAGGCTTCCGGCCGGATGCCACTGAAAACTCCGGCCTGATATACTTTTTCTCCGATTTCTATGACCTCAGGTTCAATCCGGGCACCGGCAGCGTACAAAATTTCCAGAGTTGCCTCCATAATTTCAGGTCCGATTCCATCGCCGTATGCGACTGTTATTTTCCTTTTTTCCGTCATGGCTCTACATTTTTTTCAGTGCTGCAAAAAGAGGCAATCCGAACCGGCTTTCCAATTAAAAAAGGATGAATAAAGGTACAAGCCGAATGACCGCACAGGAGTTTGGCTCAGGGAGGCTTCTGATTGGGGTTTCAAAGTTTCAGGCTGGAGTTCAAGGTCATTAAATTACTGAAATTCAATGAAATGTTCCCTCGCTTTTTTTATTATTTAAATGGCCTACAAAACCGGAACGAAAACATGAACCTACCGAATGCGAAAAAAAACCATTTTCATGAAACCCTTCCTATTTTCGCGGTTCATATTCCGGCATGATATCTACCGAAGGACTCAATAAGTATTACAAGGGAGCAGACCACTTTCATGCCCTTAGGGATGTGGCCCTCGATATAGCAAAAGGTGAATTTGTGGCCATCACCGGGCAGTCGGGCAGCGGAAAATCTACCTTGTTGTATGTGCTCTCCACCCTGGATACCGATTATTCCGGCACCATCAGAATCAATGGCAATGTGCTGAAAAATATGAGCGCCAATCAATTGGCCTCGCTCCGGAACCGGGATATCGGCTTTGTTTTTCAATTTCATTATCTGCTTCCCGAATTTTCGGTTCTGGAAAATGTATGCCTACCGGCGATGAGGCTGAAGAAATTTACCCCCGTTCAGATCCGGGAGCGGGCCCTGCAAAAGCTCGACATCCTCGGCCTTTCGGGTCATTCCCATAAAAAGGCCAGTCAGCTTTCGGGAGGTCAGCAGCAGCGGGTAGCCATTGCCAGAGCCCTCATCAACGACCCTGTAATCATCTTCGGCGATGAGCCTACCGGCAATCTTGACTCTGCCAATGCCAAAATGGTGTTCGATATTTTTAAGGAACTCAGCGAAAAACACGAACAAACCATTGTCATCGTCACCCATGACCCCGGTATTGCCGCCAAATCGGACCGGATCATTACCCTGAAAGACGGAGAAATAGTCTGATTTTCAGGTCTATGCTTTTCAATTCTCCCGAATTCCCCGTTTTTTTTCTTCTTGTATTTTTTGTTTTTTCACAACTGAAGGGACTGAAGGCCAGGCAGATGCTGCTCCTTGGGTCAAGTCTCTTTTTCTATGGCTACTGGAAAGCCGAATACCTGATTCTCCTCGTTCTTGCCTCCGGAATTGATTTTTTAGCAGCCCTTCAGTTGCAAAAATCCGAATCACCTGCGGTTCGCAAACTCTGGCTCTGGTGCAGCCTGGCCTCCAACATCGGCATCCTGTCTTTTTTCAAATACGGAAAATTCCTTGCCGGCATTCCGGAGCAATTCGGATTAATCCGCGTGGTTCCTGACTGGCTTTCAGTGGTGTTGCCGGTGGGAATTTCCTTCTACACCTTTCAGGCGATGGCCTATGTAATAGATGTTTATAGACAAAGGATTCCTGCAGAGCATTCCTATACCCGGTTTTTGCTCTTCATCACTTTCTTCCCCCAGCTGGTAGCAGGACCCATAGAAAGGGCCAGCCATCTGCTTGGGCAACTCAACAGGCTCCAAACCATTGCAGTGGAAAAAATCCTGCCTGCCCTTGCCTTGATAATGATGGGCTTCTGGAAAAAACTTTTTCTGGCCGATCGCCTCGGCGTGTACGCAGATGAGGTCTTCAGGGATATCCAGGGGTCGGGAGGAATTCAGATTGCCATGGCCACCATTTTCTTTGGATTTCAGATTTATTGCGATTTTTCGGGCTACAGCGATATTGCCAGAGGCATTGCCCGCTTTTTTGGCGTTGAACTCATGGTCAATTTCCGGAGGCCATACCTGAGCCGGAGCCTTGGAGAATTCTGGCGCAACTGGCACATTTCCCTTTCCGGCTGGTTCCGCGATTATGTGTATCATCCCCTTGGGGGCAACCGCACAGGCAAAATGCGTCTGATGTTCAATCTGCTGTTCGTCTTTGGCCTAAGCGGAATCTGGCATGGCGCCAGCTGGACTTTCCTGATCTGGGGTCTCTGGCATGGATGCGGCCTGATAGCCGAAAGATTAGCCGGAATGGACAAATCGCAAAACCCCTGGTATGCCATTCCTGTCATGCTCTGGGTATTTGCTGGCTGGATGATTTTCAGGGCCGGTTCTTTCGAAGATTTGCGCCTGATGTGTGAAGGTATGTTGCAGGCCGAAAACTTAGCCGACATCTGGCAACCCATGCACTCTAAAACCGAATTTCTGATTGCCCTGGCCGGCATCGGGGGCTTGATGGTTCTGGAAATCTTCAGGGAAAGGGCAGTTTCTAAATTCATGCTGCTCCGGCCGGAAAGGAAGGCCCTCCTTCTTGCTGGCCTGACTGTGCTGCTCGTTTGGTTGGGCAAATTCAAGGGTTCTGATTTTATCTACTTTCAGTTTTAGCAAAAACAAAGGAGCCATCCCTGTTTGCAGAGATGGCTCTTTCTGTACTTTAGTAGCCCGGAATCAGGCCCTTTCCAGCATTTTTTCCTTGTATTTTTTGATTTGCGTTTTCAGGGCTTCCACGGCCAGGTCGGTAGCCGCCTCAAAAGATGCACCCTGTTCTTTCGCAAACAAGGTATGACCCGGAACCGAGAGCTTGACTTCTACTATTTTATTCTCATGGGAATTGTCTTTGTTTAATCTCAAAAACACCTCCCCTCCGGTAATCCTGTCGTAGAAGGTATCGAGTTTTTCTGCCTTTTTCTGAATGTAGTCCAGCAATTTTTGGTCAGCATCGAAATGGATGGATTGCAATTGAAGCTTCATAATACAAACTGTTTTTAGAGTTAACAATAATTGAAAAAGATCAATCTGGCTTGCTTCCTGATCTGGGGTGCGCCTGCCGGTAAACCTGCCTCAGTTTCTCCACCGAATTGTGGGTGTACACCTGTGTGGCAGCCAGCGAAGAATGGCCCAGCAGTTCTTTTATAGAATTGATCTCTGCCCCTGCATTGAGCAGATGGCTGGCAAAAGTGTGCCGAAGAACATGCGGACTTTTTTTCTTTTCTGTCGTTACCAAACTCAGGTATTTTTTCACAATCCGTTGAATAAAAACCGGATAAGCCGGTTTGCCTTTGTCGGTCAGAATCAGAGAATTGACATTTGATCCGGGTAGTGATGTTTCAATAAGCTGTTTGTAATCTTTTAGAAGTAAAACCAGATTTTTATGCATGGGCAGCCACCTCTCTTTGCTCCTTTTTCCAAAGACCAGTATTCTGGAATCCGGAAAATGAACCTTCTCCCAGTTTAGGCCAAGAAGTTCGGAAAGCCGCATGCCCGTTCCGTACAAAAGCTCTATCACAAGCCTGTCGCGGAGACCTGAAAAGTCGGGAGAAAATTCCAGATTGTCAAGGAGATTTTCCATGTTTTTTTCTTTCACAAAAACAGGGAGTCTTTTGGGCTTTTTCAGTGAGCCGATGGATTGTATAGGATTTACCTGAATCCTGCCCTCCCGCATAAGAAAAAGATAAAATGCCCGGAGAGAAGATAATTTCCGGTTGACGGAAGCAGGGTGAAGTTTTTCCAGACCCAGGGCTACAATCCACTTTCGGATTTCGGGTCTGCCGGCTGCTTCTATGGTTTTGCCGTTGTGGCCGCTTAGAAATTGCTCAAATTGCTCTAGATCCGTTTGGTATGCCCGTACAGTGTGCAGGCTTTTCCTTTTCTGGAACTGAAGATATTGTAAAAAAAAAGCGACCATTTCCGGTGTGAAAATGGCCGCTAAAATTTAAAAAACCAATTAAAAACTAGTTAATTTCTTTCTCCTGCATCTGACGCCTGTAAACGGCCCGTGTAACCTCAGAACGACGGGCAATAGATGGTTTGGTGAAAGCAGACCGGCGACGAAGTTCTCTTAAAACTCCGGTTCTCTCAAATTTCTTTTTGAACCTTTTGAGCGCCTTGTCTATAGATTCGTTTTCTTTTACGGTTACAATGAGCATATTTTCTGAAATGGGCTGCAAAAATAATTTTTAGAAAATTACCATACAAGCATCCGCCTTTATTTTTTTGCAGGCTTTACACCCATCACCTCGATTTCAAAAATCAGGGCAGCATTGGGTCCGATCGGAGAACCGGGCGCTCCTTGTTCGCCATAGGCCAGCTTACTGGGAATCAGAAGGGTAGCTTTGGTGCCGGCAGGAAGAAGCTGCAGGGCCTCATCCCAGCCCGGAATCACAAATCCCAGCCCGACCGGAAATTCAAATGGCTGATTTCTTTCCCTTGAACTGTCAAATTTTTTGCCTTCTGCCAGAGTGGTCCCTTCGTAATGAACCGAAACAGTATCGCCTTTGGCGGCCTTTGCACCAGTTCCCGGAGCGGTAACCGCATAGCACAAACCGGAAGCTGTTTTCTCCAGCTTCAATCCGTTTTTGGCAGCATAATCATCGATCTGTTTGACCTGAGCCATTTCCATGGTTTTGCCGTCTTCAATCCTGGTAACGCGGACCGAGTAAATGATTTTAGAGCCTTTGGGGAAAAATTTAGGCCTGTGCTCATCGGGCTGACCTTTGAAAATAGAATCTGCAGCAATGTAGAAATTGGCAGAATCGCCTTCTGAAAGCATGACAAGGCCTTCTTCAAAAGAACCTTTGAACATGGGAGGCATTACCTTGCTGGTAATGGGTTTCCCCATATTGTAGGTACTGTTCAGCACAGAATCTTTTTCTGTTTTGTAGGTGATGTGCAGGGTGATAAAATCGCCGGGTTTGGCATTTTTTCCATCCTTGTCTTCGATTATTTCATACTCCAGACCGTTGGCTGTAGTTTGTCTTTTTCCTGGCATTTTGTCGCAGGCGGCAAAAACCAGGATTCCGGCGGCCATGGCCAGTCCGGACTTCATCAATTTGTTCATTATTATTAATTTACAAGTGTGTTCTGAAAATATTTCTGATAAGAAAGAGCCAATGCTTCTTTGTTTTCGGCAACAGCAGCTTTCACATTTTCCAGGGTTTCGTGAAGCGTCTTTTCTGATTTCCCCCCGGATGCATTTTTATGTCCGCCACCCTCAAAATAAGCACGGGCAAAGGCATTCACATCGAAATCGCCCACAGACCGGAAAGAAAGCTTTACCAGTTCCTTTCTGTCAATAATCACAATGCCCAACACCATGCCCTGGAGCGAAAGACCATAGTTCACAATCCCCTCAGTATCACCGGTATCTACCTTGTACTCTGCAATTTCTTCCTTACTGATGGAGATGATAGCAGTGTGCCATTCCGGAAAAACCTGCAGTTTATCCTTCAGCACAAAGCCCAGAAAACGAAGCCTGTTGAGGCTGTTGTTGTCGTACACCAGTTTAAAAACCTTGGATGGATTTACCCCGATTCTGAGGAGGTCGGCCACAATCAGATGCACCTTTCGGTTGGTACTTGGGTGTTTGAACGAGCCGGTATCGGTGAGCAGACCCGCATACAGGCATTCACCGATTTCCACATTTATGAGGTGGTGGTGCCCGAGAAGGGTAATCAGATCAAAAATAAGTTCCGCTGTAGCCGCGGCACGCACATCCCAGATCTGAAACCGTGCAAAGGAATCCGGCTGCAGATGGTGGTCTATCATCACCTTAATGGCCGGACTCTCACTCACCCATTCACCCAGATCAAAAATACGGCTTAAGCTATTGAAATCCAGACAAAAAATGATGTCTGCCTTCAGAAATTCAGTTTTGAGATTTTCAAATGGCTTGCCTTTTTCATAAGCCAGTACCTGATGTTGTCCTGGCATCCAATTCAGAAAAGAAGGATAATCCGAGGGCGTAATCACCTGAACCTGATGACCTGTTTTCTTCAGGTATCCGGCCAGCCCGAGCGAGGAGCCCAAAGCATCGGCATCGGGTTTGTGGTGGGTGGTGATGACTATTCTTTTGGGTTCTAAGAGCAAATTTTTCAACTGCTCCAGATCTGGACCGGATATCACTTGAAATGGAATCATTTCCTGAAATTCAGGACTTTCATTAGGTAATGCTTTCACCATGCGGGATGTTTTGTTTGCGGCTGTGAACAGGCTTGATTTCATACAACTGACCCTCCATGGCCAATTTCGTTTCAGGGAAAAAATTTCTGGCCTCCATCAGGAAATGGTGCACATCGTAATACCGGCTGGAATAATGCCCGATCAGCAACTCTTTTACGCCATGATCTGCCGCAAAACGGGCGGCTTCTTCTGCAGTGGAATGAAATGTAGAAATAGCTCTTTCTTTCATATCACTCAGGAATGTGGTCTCGTGATAGAGGAGATTGGCATTTTCTGCGCTTTCCATTTTTTGGGTAAAAACGCGGGTATCGGCAAAATATACATATTTCCTGGGCTCCCTGGGGGGGAGAAGGATATCCGAAGTTTCAGTGCCATGCCCATCTCCTTCCGCCGGATTCAGGATTCCTGAAAAATCCTCCTCACCGGGACCAACCGGCAGAATTCCCCGGAACCATCTGGGCTTTCGCAATTTCTCCTGAAACACAAAACCAAAGCAGGCAATGCGGTGGTTCATCGCAAGGGCATGAATAAATATGTCGGCATTTTCATACAACAATTGTCCATCTTCTTCAATCTGATGAAAATGGAGTTCGTATGACAATTTGCTTTCGGAATGTTTGAGCTGAAGGGTGATGATTTCATCCAGTCCTCTAGGGCCATAAATATGCAGGCCTTCAGTACGGTTCTGAAGATGATAGGTAAAAATCAGACCCATCAAACCAAGGTAGTGGTCCCCGTGCAAATGGCTGATAAAAATATGGTGGATGCGGTTGGCTTTAACACCATAGCGCAGCATTTGCACCTGGGTTGCCTCACCGCAGTCAATGAGAAAAAGATTCTGATTGCTGTTGAGCAACTGAGAGGTATGGTGCCTGCCAAAGGCAAACGATGCCGAATTGCAGCCTAATATTTTGATTTCAAAAGTCAAGGCTTAACTGTCCTGAGAATCATCCCGCAGCTGATTCTCAATTTCGATGAAGAGCACAAAATCAATGGCCTCTTCGGTGGTGGGTAGAATATTTAAAACCGTATCCAGCTGGGAAATCCGGACCAGTTTGCTTACATGATCGGCAAGGCAGCAAAGAACAAAGGTACCGGCAACTTCCTGACAAAGTCTGTTTCCAACCAAAATGGCACTTAGGCCACTTGAATCAGAATACTTTACCGCTTTCATATCAAAAATGATATTTTTTACACCTTCGTTGTTCAGGCTTACAAAATAGGCTTTCAGATCGCTGGAAATGGTTGCATCCAGCTTTTCGTTGCCAAGCCTCACAATGGTATATTGCTCCTTTTGGTCTCTTTCAATATGAATCATTTTCCTTCCGGATCACAATTTAGAATTTCAAAAATACTTTTTTCTATCCGGTTTGCAATATCCAGATCAAAATTCAATTCAGGCAAATGTCCGGTAAGGATTTCAAAAAGTTGGGTGTATCGGTCTGTAATTTCTCCGACAAATGTGTCCGGCATTTCCGGAACTTGCTGACCATCAAGACCCATGAATCCATTT
Source organism: Catalimonadaceae bacterium (assembly GCA_044359055.1). Taxonomy (GTDB): domain Bacteria; phylum Bacteroidota; class Bacteroidia; order Cytophagales; family Flexibacteraceae; genus CAMDMI01. Next base: position 8,813 of record JBIKMV010000019.1, on the reverse strand, counting down.
TCTATCAACCAAACCCGCACAAATTCTTTCGATAATTGCCGCGGTGACTGTCCGTTTTTAATACAATCTTCGAATCCTTCTGCATAAAAATATCTGGAAGAATCGGGGGTATGAATTTCATCCATCAGCATTATTTCTCCCTGAAAAAGCCCAAACTCATACTTGGTATCGGCCAGAATGAGGCCCCTTGCGGCAGCCATTTCCCTTCCCCTGCCATATAATTTCAGGGCGTAATTCTCCATTTTTTCATAGTCGGATTCGGATACCAGTTTCTGAGCCAGAATTTCTTCTCTGGAAATATCCATATCATGACCCTGAGATGCCTTGGTTGTAGGTGTGATGATGGGTTTGGGGAAAGCTTGAAATTCGCTCATGCCATCGGGAAGAACAACACCACAGAGCAACCTTTTTCCTGCCTTGTATTCCCTCCAGGCATGGCCGACCAGATTGCCCCTTACTACCATTTCTACAGGCACAGGCATGCAAACTTTCCCAAATGAAACATTGGCATGCGGAGACGATTCCCACCAATTGGGTACAATTCCGGCCGTAGCCTGAAGAAACCAGGCGGAAAGCTGATTTAGAATAGCACCTTTGTCAGGTATGGCTTTGGGCAAGATTACATCAAAGGCAGAAATGCGGTCAGTGGCCACCATGGCCATCTTTTCACCGAAGAAATATACATCCCGCACCTTGCCTCGGTAGAATCCGGTCTGTCCCGGAAAGTGGAATCGGGTTTCGAAAACAGTGCCTTGCATGCTTTTTATATCAGGCACAAAGCTAACCAATTTTCATCCGTCAAACGGCCCCTCTACAGCAATTTTACCAGGCCAAAAAAAAGAGGGAGAATCATGAGAAACTCCCTCTTTCGCCAAGGCGGGATTTGCATTATCCTTAAATCCTACTGCCGGACCAGCCGGGTAACAAACTGGCCTTTGCTGTTTGATATCTTTAGATGATATATGCCGGGCTTTGAGGGCATAACAATGAACGACTGTGCATCAGAAAGACTGCCTTCTGAAACAGACTTGCCCGATATATCTGTAAAATCATAGCGGGTATCAGGACCAAAAATCAGCGTAGCATCCACAAAAAGCCGGTCAACCACAGGGTTGGGATGGGTGTAAATCTGATTTCTGAATTCAGGTTTTTCATTGGAGGTGATGTAGGCCATATTGCTGAAGTTTATTCTTTCGGCCCATTCAGGAAAATCTATAAAAGGATTCCTGTTGTTCTGCTGAGAATAAATGAGCTCGTGACGGGCTATTTCATGGTCTGAGGGAGGATCCTGCTGATGCCATTGCAAAATAACCGCAGGGCTTTGGTCTGAAGGGAAACTCCAGTTTAATCCACCAATAAGATGATAGCAGGTACTCATGTACATAAGGGCACGGGCAGCATCTCCTTTGTGCTCCGGTTTTGGCTCATACACGGTTAGTCCGCTGCCGTTGTTCCCCACTTTTCCCAGTCCTGTGGGCGCTACAAAAGTCACATTAACCACATTCCCGAATGGGTTGTTGGATCTCCGGTTGTTGCCATCCTGCTGATGTGCAGGAAAAAGGTGATGAAGGTCGCTATACTCCGGAAACTCAAGACCAGCAGCATTTCTGGGCCAGGTAGGTACATTGCTGCTTGGCATCCAGCTTTGGGCAAATGTATGTTCACGGGTAAGGGTCCCCGGATTGCCGGCCGTGCCACTCCACCAGCCAAATGCTCCCTGATACAAATATGGAATATTGGTGTACACACAATTGACCACCTGCTGTCCCCCTGTGGTGTCTCTTGCCAGCCAGTTGGAAACCATCCGGGCAGCATAAAGAGAATAATATACTGTATCGTGGGGGTTGATTTTATTACGAAGATCGGTAACAAAGGTAGGCTGCAGCGGATCGATGCCGCTGTAGTAGTTACCGGGTTGTTTTCCCGGAGTTACCACGCTGTTTTCGGAAGCAGCAGAGCTGAGATAATTTTCATATCCTGAAGGACCGTTGAAGGAGAAAACCTTGAAGAAATAGGTAGAATTGGCCAGTATATAATTGGGCCTGAGGGCACTCAGTGCAGAATCACCGGCATAGGCTACCTGGGCTCCGCCAATGCGCTCACCTTTCTGATAGCTTAGCCCATCCGTAGGAACTTCAGTCACGGGGCTGTTTCTTTTCATAAGAACAAGATATCGCTCCGGCCTCTGGGCAGGATTAGAAAAACCCATTCTGAAAGAGAAACTATTGACAAGAGAAAATGAAATGGGCCCCGGCGCCTGCAGAGGCTCTGATGCCAGAGTGCCTCCAATACCATACAGGCGGATAGAATAGGGATTTTTGGCCGGGTCGTTGTTGTACACTTTCATGGTACAGATGCGGCTTCCGGAAGCAGAAGGCGAGAAATTAACATTCAGGCTCTGACTGCTTCCTGCAGCTATGGAAGCAGGTGCGCCGGGAGCCGAAAAATCTGCTGCCGCAGGACCTTCGAATCGGATGCTGTCAATGGACAGGGCCTGAACCGTGCCTGCATTCTGAACCAGAAAAGAAACAGAAGCCGAATTTCCAACCACGCTGGTGGTTCCATTTACTACTACCGCACCGTTGCGTCGGATTACAATAGAAGCACTTTGTCCAGCTGGAGCTGCTTTTATCAGAATGCTGTCGAGTGCAATATTGGAGCCTGCAAGCTTTTCGGTGTAAAAAAACCGGATGTAGCGTGTGGCAGCCACCGGATTGTCCACATATTTGGTAATGGTTCCGGTTAGGGGATTTGCCGTAGTGAAAGATCTTAAATCTGTGTAGGTGACATCATCGGCCGATTGCTGGATTTTGAATTGTCCCTGAAAAGCAGGTGCAGGTGCGATACCTGTTCCTTTCATGTAATAAGATACCGCTCCGGGAGCATCGGAAAACCAGATTTTCACAAATTCACCATTGGCATCGAGGCGGGCCGAGACACCATCACCTCCAACCGAATTGGATGCCCCGGAATAGGTAAGATTGCCGTTGGTTCCCAGTCCAAGTGTCCAGCCGGCGGGTGGACTGCTGATGGGGGGAGCAGAAAAATTCCAGGAAGTTGGAAGAGCAGTTTGCGCTCTGGTATAGCCTAGAAAAGAAAACAAAAGAATGAAGGATAAAAGATTTGGTTTCATGGTTAATAAATGAAAGACTTGGCAAAGATGACCAATACCTAGTTAGCATTGGGTTAATTTGGACTTACCAAAAACTAGACCAATTTCAAAGTATTGAATATTAGTGCTTTATTATTTTTCACCTGGCTGACTTTTCGGTAAAAACAAATGTTGATCAAGACAACAAAGGGCTGACCATCCTCCGTATTCCCATCCTGTAACAGGCAAGCTGTCAGGTTCCGGCTTGCAATTTGTATTCAATTGCCTACTTTTGAACTCCCTGAAAAGAGCCAAAAATCCACCGGAATGGTTGCAAAACATTAATGATTATGGCAGGCAAATTCTCTGAAAATTTCACCAGAATTTTAATCCAATTCAGTCTTTTGGTTTGGGGATTTTTGCTGCCTTTGTATGGTGCGGGTCAGAAATCCAAAATCATCAAGTGGGATAAACTTCAGAATTTATTGGACAGCCCTGACGATTCGCTGACTGTCATCAATTTCTGGGCCACCTGGTGCAGGCCCTGTGTGAAGGAAATTCCCCATTTTGAAAGCCTGAGAAAGACAATTAAAAACAAGGCCCTTCGGTTCCGGTACATCAGCCTTGACTTTATAGACGAAAAACAGACCCGGCTTGATCCTTTTGTGGCCAAAAATATGAAAGGGGCTCATGTCTGGCTTCTGGACGAAACGGATTATAATGCCTGGATCGACAAATTGGATAAACACTGGGCTGGCGGCATTCCGGTCACTCTTTTTTTCAACAATGCAGAAAAAAAAAGGAAATTTGTGGATTCAGAACTCAGCGAAGCCGAATTGAATCAGATTCTTAAAACTTTATTGTAACAAAAAAAAGCGCATGAAAAACCTACTTTTATTCCTGTTCACCAGCTTCACAGTGGTGGTGATGATGTCGGTCAGTACAGTATCTCCTCCGCAGCTGGGGTACAATGTGGGAGACCAGGCTGCGGATTTCAACCTGAAAAATGTGGACGGCAGTATGCTGAGTCTGAGCAATGCCCGCTATGCCAAAGCCAAAGGGTTCATCATCGTTTTCACCTGTAATCATTGTCCTTTTTCAAAGAAATATGAAGACCGCATCATTGCCCTGTCCAACAAATATGAAGCACTAGGTTTTCACCTGATTGCCATCAATCCCAATGACCCGGTCCGCGAGCCGGAGGATAGTTTTGAGAATATGGTTAAACTGGCCAAAGAAAAAAATTATCCCTTCCCCTACCTGCTGGATGAAACCCAGACTACGGCAAAGGCTTATGGTGCCCAGAAAACGCCCCATGTGTATGTTTTGAAAAAAGAAGGCCAAAACCTGACCGTAGCCTACATCGGGGCCATAGACGACAACAGCCTGAAGGCAAAAGATGTAAAAGAGAAATATACAGAAAATGCAGTAGATGAGCTCATTGAAGGAAAACCAGTAAGCAAGCCCCTCACCAAGGCTGTAGGCTGTATGGTGAAGTGGAGGCAACAATAAGAAGGCCCATCAGGTAGGCAGAATATAGGTCAATTAAAATTCTGAATTGGGAATATTCCTGCGATATTCTCTTTACCATAGTAAAACCCGCAATATCCCGAAATTACCGGCTGAGGCATCCCGGAAATGCTTAAACCGGTGAGGAAGCTGAAGTTTTTCTGAAGGGGTTGAGGCCTGCTGCACGATGCCAAGGAATCGAAGAATAAAAAATTCCCTTTTTTCATTCCAGTTCGAAGATTGCAAAAGCATACCTTTGCCGGAGTTTTGATTTCCTTTTGAAGGCCTTACTTTCGCTCAACCCATATTTTTTCAGGTACAAATACCAGCTCCTTCTGGGTATTCTTTTTGTGGTCCTGTCCAACCTTTTTGCCATTTATCCGGCTCAGATGGTCAGGGTTTCCTTTGATCTGGTAGCTGAAAAGATTACTGAATATCAAAAGCTTCAGGCAGGGAATGAGCGCGCTCTTTTTTATTCTGTTTTCGAAAGCGTTGTACTTCGCTATGGTTTGCTCATTGTGGCCATGGCCCTTCTCCGGGGTTTGTTTCTGTTTTTTATGCGGCAGACCATCATTGTGATGAGCCGCCACATAGAATACGACCAGAAGAACGACATCTACGCTCAATATCAGCGGCTTCCGCTTCGGTTTTACAGAAAAAACAATACCGGCGATCTCATGGCGAGGATTTCTGAAGATGTGGGAAGGGTAAGGATGTACACCGGCCCGGCCATCATGTATGGCATCAATCTGCTGGTGCTGTTTGTTATGGTAATCAGCTACATGATTTCGGTAAATGCCGAATTTGCCTTTTTTGTATTGCTCCCGCTTCCGGTGCTGTCGCTGCTTGTGTACCTGCTCAATCACCAAATCGAAAAACGCAGTGATCAGATTCAGAAGAGTTTGTCGAGGCTATCTACTGTGGTACAGGAGGCCTTTTCGGGCATTCGGGTAATCAAGGCTTTTGGAAAAGAAAAAGACTCTCTGCGCATATTCAGCAACGAATCAGACCATTACCGGAATCAATCTGTGGCTTTGGGGAATATCAACGCATGGTTTTCACCTTTGATAATGACCCTGGTCGGGGCGAGTTCCATCATCACGGTATATGTGGGCGGCCTTCATGTGATGGAAGGAAAAATTTCCACAGGGAACATAGCCGAGTTCCTTATTTATGTGAATATGCTCACATGGCCTGTTACCTCTCTGGGTTGGGTGATGAGCATTGCCCAAAGGGCGGCGGTGAGTCAAGTGCGTATCAATGAATTTCTGAATGAAAAAAATGACATTGTATCTGTCCAGAATCTGGATGTTTCCATCAAAGGAAAAATTGAGTTTCAGAAAGTGGGATTTATTTATCCCGATACTGAAATAGAGGCCCTTCAGGATATCAGTTTTGTGATTCATCCGGGTGAAAGCATTGGCATTCTGGGCCATACCGGCTCAGGAAAATCTACCCTGGCCAATCTGGTTTGCCGCCTCTTTGATGCCGGAAAGGGGAAAATTCTGATAGATGATCGCCCGATTGAAGACTACAATCCAGAGGCCCTGCGAAGGCAAATGGGATATGTGCCGCAGGATGTATTTCTTTTTTCGGATACCATTGCCAGCAACATTCGGTTTGGCAATCCAGGGGCAGGAAACGATGCCCTGGAAAAAGCCGGAATCCAGGCACACCTTACTGAAAGCATTGAACGGTTTGAGCACAAGTATGAGACACTGATTGGTGAAAGGGGCATTACCCTTTCAGGAGGGCAGAAACAGCGCCTTGCCATTGCCAGAGCCCTTATCCTTCAGCCCCGGATTCTGATTTTGGATGATTGCCTTTCGGCTGTAGACACAAATACCGAAAACATCATCCTGAACCACCTGAAAGAGGAAATGCAAGGCAAAACCACCCTGATTATCTCCCACAGGATTTCTTCGGTGAAAATGGCCGACCACATTCTGGTACTAGACAATGGCAGCATCATCCAGAAGGGCAGCCACGAAAGTCTCATGGCCGTTCCGGGGGTGTATAAGGAATTGTATGAAAGACAACTGGTTACCGCAGAAGAAGAATGAAAAGCAGTCAATGTTCTCTGATTGCACTGTTCCTGCTGATGGCGTGCAGGCAGGAGGGAAAAGAGCAAAACATCCCACCGGGATTGATGCAACCGAAGCAACTTGAGGCTTTTCTCTCCGACATTCATCAGGCAGAGGCCAAAGTAATGGTGTCCGGAATCCGGCAGGATTCGGGTTCGGCTCTGTTTCATCATCTGGAAAAGAAGATTATAAAAAAGCATGGTCTGGATTCGGCAGGGATTTCGAAAAACCTTGATTTCTACAATCAGCATCCCGAATTGCTGGATTCAGTATATGCCGGTTTGCTTCGGATCACAGGGAAATAATCCGGTTTTGCAATATGGATTTCAGTAAAGATTTGCCCGTGAACGGGAAAAAATTCATCTTTGCAGCCCGTTTACAGAGAGGTGTCCGAGTGGTTGAAGGAGCACGCCTGGAAAGTGTGTATACCCCTAAAGGGTATCGAGGGTTCGAATCCCTTCCTCTCTGCAGTTTTTTTTCCACTGATTTTATTCCTCCGGTATTGAAAAAAGAACCTACCGCCGAGGTTTTTCAGCAATAGTTTTTTTCAGGCAACTCCGGAAGAGCATAACGCTCTGGAATTAACTTCTTTCCAGCACATCACGGATGTACATATAAATCAGGACCAGAGAAGCAGCAAAGGTGATAATCAGGGCTGCAAAGCCCAGAATATTGGACAGCCTGCTGTTTACATGGTCACCCATAATTTTTCTGTTGTTCGAAATATGCAAAATCACGCCTATGAGAGGCGGCGCGGTGATGCCATATAATACAGCAGTGTAAATGAGGGCTTTTACCGGTGAAACGCCTACATAATTAAGGGAAAGCCCCAGTACCAGGGAGATGGCAATGATCATGTAAAAACCCCGGGCTTCGTGGAATTTTTTATCCAGACCCTGTTCCCAGCCAAAAGTTTCAGCGAAGATGTAGGAAAGGGAGCCGCTCAACACCGGAATGGCAATAAAACCAGTGCCGATAATCCCCAAAGCAAAAAGGAAATAGGCCAGATCACCAGCCAAAGGCCGGAGGGCAAGCGCAGCCTGTTCAACCGTATCGATCTGATGCACACCACCTTCAAACAGGACTGTTCCGGTAGTGAGAATTATAAAGTACATCACCAATCCGGAAACCGCCATGCCGAAATCAATATCCTGTACCATACGGTTGATGATTTTTTTGTTTACGATTAGGTGCTTTCGCTTTTTCTTCATCTCCTCCACCTCTACCGAGGCCTGCCAGAAAAACAGATACGGAGAAATGGTGGTTCCCAGAATTCCCACCAGAATGGCGATGTAGTCCTTTTCGAAGCGAAAGGTGGGAATAAAGGTATTTTTGAGAATGGCAACAAAATCCTGCCTGTACAGAAAGGGCACGATAAAGTACACCAGCATCACAATGCAGAGGTATTTCAGAAAATAGGCTATCCGCTGATAGGGCAGATAAATGATAAGGGCCATCAAAATGAAGGTAAAAACCACACTGAAGTAGCCAGCATCCAAAGCAGGGAAAATCAGATTGCCCACCGCCCCCATGGCAGCGATATCGGCACCAATGTTCATGACAATGGCAGGAAAGCTGAGCATCAATACCAGATACAGAACCGGTCGGGGATAATAATTCTTGATTGTACCGGTAAGGCCCTGGGAAGTGATTAGGCCGATTTTGGCACACATCTGCTGGATTACAGCCATCAGGGGAAATGCCAGAATTGATGTCCAGAGGGTAAGAAGGCCAAAGGCAGCACCTGCCTGGGAGTAGGTGGCAATACCGGAAGGATCGTCATCACTAGCACCGGTAACCAGCCCGGGACCTATTTTTTTCCAGTTCCGGATGAGAAGTTTGAAAACATTGCGCATGCCTCGTGTTTGGCAAAACCAAAACTAGAGAATTTTAATGAGAAATTGGGGTTTCAGGGGGGAGTTTCAAAGTTTCAGGTTGGGGGGAAAGTTCAAAGTGGAAATTTTAAAGTTCAAAGTTTTTTTCTTTCTGATTTTCAATGGATTACAATCCGAAAAACTTTTGACTTATTTGTTTTGACATTTGCCTTTTCCACTTAAAACTGATTACTTGAAACTGACCACTTGAAATGCTTTTGAGTTTCGACTTTTGACTTATCCTTTTAAAACTAA
>JBIKMV010000155.1:0-6935 GCA_044359055.1 Catalimonadaceae bacterium | reverse complement strand
ACATGGCTTTCGGCGGCCAGATGGATTACGCCATCAAACTTTTCTTTGGCGAAGAGTTCATGGATAAAATTGCCGTCCACTATATCTCCCTTTACAAACGAGTAATTGGGCTTGTTTTCGATGTCTGAAATATTGGCCAGATTGCCGGCATAGGTCAGTGCATCGAGGTTAAATATATGGTAATGAGGATATTGATTGACAAAAAGTCGAACCACATGGGAGCCAATGAAACCGGCTCCTCCGGTAATCAGAATTTTTTTATTCATGGAATGCTACGGTGCGGCAAAGAAAAGGAATTTGAAGCCTTTTCAGGATATTGAATAAAAAAAAATCCCCTGTTGCCAGGGGATTTTTTTTAGAAATTTCCCGGTCCAAATGTCAATGGTGGCTTGCTGCCTATTCTGAAGGCTCCCACATCCCCGCTGCCATTGGCTTGAATGTATTGGTTGATCACATTTACCTGGGTATTTGCCGGACTAGATACATTAATCTCGAAAACCCTCCAGGTATTTCCTGACCCGGTAAAAACGGGTGCAGTTAACCTTTGCAGCAATCCGGTACTGTTGTACAGTTCTACAATGGCAGGAGAGTTTTTAATTCCGGCTCCTCCCATGCTGGACTGATCTGAGTAGTTGTGTATAGAATATCTGTATACGCCTTGTTTGATGTCTGTGATGGTCACAGTTTCAGGTCCAAATGACTGGGTATCATCTACATCCAGATTGCAATCGCCTGTATTTCTGTTGGAGTAATAAAGGTGAAATCTATCCTGACTGCCATTGGTGGTGGGGCCTGTAAGATGGGCGTCGAGGTCCAAAGGTGATTGCCCCCAGGAAAGAACTATCCGGAATTCTCCCACTCCCGGGCTTTTAACCAGAATTTCATTGGGAAGATTGGTAAGAGTTCCATTGGAAATCTGAACATTGCTCAGGTCTCTTGGAAAATAGCCCGATTTCTTAATCAAACCCTTGAATTCGCCGAATGGAATGGAGTCTGCCTCGAAGTTGCCAAAGGCATCGGTTTTGGCAATAATATCCGGCATGGTATCACCTGAAAGAGACTCTGTAAAGTAAAAACCCAGAGAAACATCAGCTAGGCCACTTCCATTTTGGGAGTTTACTATTTTGCCTTTTACCCGTCCATTGCCGTAGATATTCAGGTTTCGGGTCAGATTTCCGGAAATATCTAAATTCGAAGAATCTTTGAAATAACCTTCCCGGGAAGTCAGGAGTTTGAATTTTCCTTTTGTTACCCCGGTTATCTTGTATTTCCCGTTGGCATCAGAATTGGCGAAAAATTTTTCCTTGCCATTCATAAGCAATGCAACCCGGGCATTTCCCACCGGAAGACCCTGTTTGTTCAGAACCTGACCTTCGAGAGTGAAATTGGGGCTTTCGCCTCCGCCGCTGCTGCATGAGAAGGCAAGAGCCAAAATTAAGCATGAAATAGATGATCTGAGAATTGTTTTCATAAAATTGAAGTGAATTTGTTTGTGTTAAATTTTTATTGAAAAGCAGGTTTAGAACTTAAATCTGCTGAAAAGTGAATGGAAAATGTTGGTGTCTTCTGAGAGTTGGATGGCCTGAATTGAAAATTTCTCTTTAATGTTAAATTGGTTTTTCGGGGTTTAGAATCAGATTGAATTGCTACGATAAATCTGAAAACTAATTTCTGATTTCTAAGGAATTCATATGTTGAAGGATTTTCAATCTTTTTCGGTCACTGTGCAGGATTTTCCTCATGACCATGCCGAAAAAACAATTTGCCATCCAGAAATTCTTCGATGGCGACGGCCGGCGGTTTGGGCTGTCTTTCGAAATGACGGGAGATTTCAATCTGCTCTTTGTTTTCAAAAATTTCTTCCAGATTGTCTATACCTACAGCAAATTCAGATAGTTTTTCTGTAAGCTCTACTTTGTCTTTTACGGCAATCTGTCTTGCCCTTCTGCCTATCACCACCAATGATTCATACAGGTTTCCGGTTGGTTCGGCAATCACATCCATATCCCTTGTAATAGCAGAAACAGGGATTTTAGGACTGGCAGACCTGAGCTGCCTGGTAAGTTCGTTTTTTTGCTTTTTCATTTCTTTATTTTCTTAGCCTCTGCCAGCCTGTTGCCTGAATCGTCGAAAACGGATTCCAAATCTTTCAGTCTTTTGCTGTTGGGAAAAGAATCCACAAAAGTAAGATAAAATTCTATTGTTTGCTGAAATCGTTCTGCTTTTTTGGACTCCGTGCTGTTTTTTGCGAGTTTATAAGCTGCCAAAATCCTGAAATACAGGGCGTCTTCCTTCCTAGGTGATTCCGGATAATCTTTGGCAAAGTTCCCCAGGGTAATGATGGCCGATTTGTACTCCATAACCTGGTAAAAGAGCCGTGCGTTTTCATAGTCTTTCAACTCAAGTTTTTCATTGAGCTTCTTTATCATGGTTTCGCACTTTTCCTTTTTCTCAGAATCGGGATGTTTTTCAATAAAGCTTTCGAGGCTGCCGATGGCCTTCTCTGTATTGCCCTGATCAAGGTAGTAAGCCGGTGAATTTTCGTAAGAGGCCAGAGCCTCCATGTAAGTGGATTGTTCGGTATAAATACTTCTGGGATAGGTCTCTACGAAATAATTGAAATAAAATGCAGCTGGTTCAAGCAGCCGGAGTTCATATTGACACATGGCATGAAGGAACTCAGCCTTTTCAGCATCTGCGGTGCCTTTGAGCAGGGGAATAAGTTCTTCCAGAAGCATGGAAGCCCTGTAGAAATCCTTTTTATCGTAATACTTGTATGCACCCTCCTTTTTCAGTTCCAGATCATCCGATTTCTGCAGTTTTGAGAATTTGCTGCAGGAAAAACTCAGGACCAGCAACAGGGTAAAAAATATTGACCTGCCCATTTGAGGCCGCAAAGAAAAGAAATCCTTTCATGGGTTGGATATAAAGTTTTGTTCCTTTATCAAAGCCATTTTCCTTCCAGGCCGGGCGAGTTGATTTTTCAGCATTCCATTTTTTTTCGAAAAACCATTCCTCTCAATCCAGCACTGCGGGTTCGATGAGGTCCCATTTGTTGCCATACAAATCTTCGAAAACACAAGCCTTTCCGAAAGTTTCGCTTCCGGGGGGGCGGATGATTTTTACCCCATGCAAGAGCAGGCGGGCATAGTCGCGCTCAACATTGTCGGTGTGGAGAAAAAGAAAAACTCTTCCGCCCGTTTGGTTTCCAATACAGGAAATCTGCTCAGCGCCAACGGCTTTGGCAAGCAGAATCCTGCAGCCGGAACTGCCTGGTGGTGAAATGATTACCCACCTTTTCTCTTCCGAAACTTTGTGGTCTTCCTCCAGATTGAATTCCAGCGCCCGGGTGAAAAATTGGATGGCTTCGTCATAATCCCGCACCAGCAGGGTCAGCATGGCAATGTGTTGCGTCATAAAAAATACAAGGGGCGAAAGGTAGGGCTTTTGGTTAAATGTGCCGTAATTCGGGCCCTCATTGCCGGATTTGAAAATCAATATTGACAAGAAATCTTTTCTCCGAAACCAACAGTAAAAAGGAACAATGAAAACGACGGGCATAATGGGAGCCATGGAAGAAGAAATTGCGGGCATACGCTATCTCATTGAAAACCCAAAAGATACGGTGGTGGCTTCCAGAGTATTTACAAGCGGATCTATCTTGGGACACCCCGTTGTTTTGGTTTTTTCCCGATGGGGCAAGGTGGCCGCCGCCTCTACCGCCGCCAGTCTGATTCATCATTTCGGGGTGGATGAATTGCTATTTACCGGTGTAGCGGGCGCTTTAGATGATGATTTGAAAATTGGCGATGTGGTTTTGGGTTTAAGGTTTTTTCAGCATGACATGGATGCCAGCCCTTTTTTGGAACCCTTTGAAATACCCTATCTGAGAAAGAAATATTTTGAGTCGGGCCGGGATCCACTGCAAAGGGCATCGCTTGCAATAGATAAGGTGCTAAAAAGCAATCGGTTAAACGAAATATTTTCATCCCAAAACCTTGAAGATATGGGTCTCGGTAGCCCGAAATGGACATTGGGCGATATAGCCAGCGGCGACAGGTTTGTTCATGGTCATGAAGAAAAAGAACGACTTCAAAAAAATCTGGAAGGCATAAAATGCGTGGAAATGGAAGGTGCTGCGGTTGCCCAGGTTTGCAGCGAACATCAGATTCCCTTTGCCGTAATCCGTATTATTTCTGATGAAGCCAATCACAATTCTCCTCTTGATTTTCAAAAGTTTATATCAGAGGTGGCGGCTCCTTATTCCAGGGAGCTGGTACGGTCCTATTTCGAGCATTCGGATCACAATGCCGCACAAGGACCTGCCGGTTTCCAGTCGACCGATACCCAAATCTGACCTCCCGGTAATCGAAAAGCCATGCGGGTTATTGGCAAAGACAAGGGCTTTGTTCTATGTTTGCTGCCTGATTTTTCCAGCCATAATTTCATGAAAACGCTTGATGATTTGACCTTTACCGGCAAAAAAGTTTTGATCCGGGTAGATTACAATGTTCCCCTGAATGCCGGATTTGAGGTTACGGATGACACCCGTTTGCGGGCCACCATTCCCGGAATTCAGAAAATCCTTTCCGGCGGTGGTGCTGTTATTCTGATGTCTCATCTGGGTCGTCCCAAAGAAGGCCCTGTTGAAAAATACTCACTCAGGCATATCATAAAGCCTCTTGAAAAACTGCTGGGTCGGCCGGTAGGATTTGCTTCAGATTGCATCGGAGCGGAGGCGGCAGAGAAATCTGCAGCCCTTAAAAGCGGTGAGGTTTTACTTCTCGAAAACCTTCGTTTTTACAAAGAGGAAGAAAAAGGTGACGAAGAATTTGCCCGTAAACTGGCCAGCCTCGGTCAGGTGTATGTGAATGATGCCTTTGGTACGGCCCACAGGGCGCATGCATCTACGGCAGTTATGGCTAAGTTTTTTCAGGAAAAAGCAGCAGGTTATGTCATGCAGGCTGAATTGGACAATGCCCGGAAGGTGCTGGATGGCGCCAAAAAACCCTATGTTGCCATCATGGGCGGGGCCAAAATCTCCGATAAAATCCTCATCATAGAAAGGCTGCTCGACAAGGTAGACACCCTGATTATTGGCGGCGGCATGGCCTACACCTTTTTCAAAGCTATGGGCGGCCAAATCGGCAATTCGCTGCTCGAGGCTGATAAGCTGAATCTTGCCCTGGAACTGATAGAAAAAGCCAAAGCGGCAGGGGTGCAATTGCTCCTTCCTCCTGACAGCAAGGCTGCCTCTGCCTTTGCCAACGATGCCGAGACCAAAATCTGCTCCAACACCGAAATCCCGGATGGATTTATGGGGTTGGATATTGGCCCCGAGGCGATACAACTGTTTTCAAAAGTTATAAAAGAAGCCAAAACCATTCTCTGGAATGGTCCGATGGGTGTTTTTGAAATGCCCAACTTTGCCGAAGGAACAGAAACCATTGCCCATGCTGTGGTGGAAGCAACAGAAAAAGGCGCATATTCCTTGATAGGGGGTGGTGACTCTGCTGCTGCGGTCAATCAGCTTGGGTTTGGCGACAAGGTATCGTATGTATCCACCGGAGGCGGTGCGCTTCTGGAATATATGGAAGGAAAAGTTTTGCCCGGCGTGGCAGCTTTGGGGTAAGTAATCTCAGGTTCAGTTTTGCGAAGATTGCATGGCAGCTTGTCTTTTTTAGCTTTGGAAAGGCGGGTTTCAATTTGGGCATTCTGTAAATCTGAAAACTTCAAAATATGGAATTAGTACACACCAATATTTTGGGCAATCCCCAATTTAAAGGATGTCTGAAAGGCGTTTGCTTGTAAGGTAATTTCCATCCAAAAACACGTTTTTACAATTCGGCAACCTTTGCTGCCGAAAAAAGCCGTACTTTTGCGGCCATTTTCAGCTATATGCAGGCAATTCGCAATGTAGCCATCATCGCCCACGTCGACCATGGCAAAACTACTCTCGTAGATAAAATCATCCACGCTTCCAAAATCTTCCGTGAAAATCAGGAGTTTGAGGACCTGATTCTCGATAACAATGACCTGGAGCGGGAGCGGGGCATTACCATCGTTTCAAAAAATGTTTCAGTTCGGTATAAAGATATAAAAATCAACATCATCGATACTCCCGGTCACGCCGATTTCGGCGGCGAGGTGGAGCGTGTTTTGAAAATGGCCGATGGGGTTCTACTCCTGGTGGATGCTTTCGAAGGGCCCATGCCCCAGACCCGTTTTGTTCTGAGTAAAGCCCTTCAACTGGGATTGAAACCTGTGGTGGTTATCAATAAAGTGGACAAGCCCAATTGCCGACCCGATGAGGTGCATGAGGCCGTTTTCGATCTCATGTTCAACCTCGATGCCACCGAAGAACAACTTGATTTTAAAACCCTATATGGCTCCAGCAAGCAAGGCTGGATGAGCTACGACTGGAAAGTTCAGACCGATAATATTACTGCCCTTCTTGATACGATTATTGATGTTATTCCTCCACCCAAAGTAAGCGAAGGCCCAGTTCAAATGCAGGTTACCTCTCTGGATTTCAGTTCTTTCGTAGGAAGAATTGCCATTGGCAGAGTTGCCCGGGGCACCATCTCCGAAGGACAAAACCTGATGCTTTGCAAGGCCGGAGATGTGATGAAAAAAGTTCGGGTAAAAGAACTGCATGTTTTCGAAGGCCTGGGCAAAGTGAAAGCCACCAGCGTGAGTGCCGGTGATATCTGTGCCGTTACCGGAATCGAAGGTTTTGAAATCGGCGATACCCTTGCCGATGACCAAAATCCGGAAGCACTGCCAAGAATAGCCATTGACGAGCCTACGATGAGTATGCTTTTCACCATCAACAATTCACCGTTTTTTGGGAAAGAAGGCAAGTTTGTTACTTCCCGACACCTGAGAGACAGGCTTTTTAAGGAAACCGAAAAGAACCTAGCCCTTCGGATTCA
>JBIKMV010000154.1:0-6981 GCA_044359055.1 Catalimonadaceae bacterium | reverse complement strand
CTTCCAGTGAATTGATTTTCAGGACTATGCCCGAAGGAATTCCTTTTGCTGCATTTTCAGCCTCCTGCCGGATCATGGCTATCAGCTGATTGCGCATGTCTTTGGGAGAGGTAATCAGGTATTGGTAGGTATCGGGTTTGCTGTGGCCAGTAATTACATTAAAAAATTCAGACACATCATTGGCGTAAATTTCTTTGGAAGAAAGCAGGCCGATATCGGTGTAGATTTTTGAGGTTTCCTCATTGTAATTGCCGCTCGCCAGATGCACATAGCGGGTAACCTTGTCATCTTCTTTGCGCACTATCAGGCACAATTTGGTGTGGGTTTTGTAGTTGCCCAATCCGTAAATCACAAAGCATCCGGCTTTCTGAAGTCTCTGCGCCTGCCTGATGTTATTTTCTTCATCAAACCTGGCTTTTACTTCAAAAAGGACTGAGACATATTTTCCGTTTTCGGCTGCTTTCAGGAGCGATTCTACGATGCGGCTGTTTCTGGCAAGGCGGTAAATGGTTACTTTAATAGAAAGCACATTTGGGTCGGTAGCCGCATCTTCCAGCAGTTTCACTACCAGCTCCATGCTGTTGTATGGATGGTGCAGCAGCAGATCCTGTTTTTTCAGAATGTCGAACATGCTCATATTCAGGCCATCGGCCGGAAAAAACATGGGTCTCACAGGCGCAGGGAAAATGGGCAGTTTTTCTTTGAAATCTACATGGTTGATGATTTGCCAGAGCGAAGTGAAATCAATGATGTTGGCGGTAACAAAAATGTTGTCCTGATCTATATCCCAGCGCTCCTTCAGGATTTTCATCATGTGGGCGGAGTAGTTCTGTTCTACTTCTACCCTTACCACCCGGCCTGTTTTCCGGTTGCTGAGCTGCCTCTTTACCTCATCTACCAGGTCGGCTTCCACATCGTCGCTTTCTTCAATAGAAATATCCCCGTTTCTTAGGATACGAAACAGGTTGATGCTTACAATTTCTATGTTGCGGAACAGCTTGTCCATCTGCCAGCGGATGATTTCTTCTATCGGCAAAAGGATTTTCAGATTAGCGCGCTTGATTTCGTAAAACCGGGGCAGATTCTGAGGAACCTGCACAAAAGACAACCGCAGTGGATTTTTGGGGTTGTCTTCCATCCGGGTAATCACCCCGAAGGTTAGGGTTTTATTGAGTACGATGGGAAAAGTATGGTACACATCCAGCAGCATGGGTGTAAGCATGGGGTGCACCGTTTTTTTGAAGTATTCAAAAACTTCGTCCTTCTCGATGTCGTGCAGTTCGTCGATGCCGGCAATGGTAAAGCCGTTTTTTTTGAAAAGAGGCTTCAGTTCGTTTTCCAGAATTTCGTTCTGCGACCTGAAAAATTCCTGACTTTCTGAAAGCAGGGTGGTTTTAAACTGATTCTCACGCAATCCGGAGTAGTCGATTCTCTCTCTTCCGTAATCCAGATAGTTGTACAGCGAACCCACCCGAATCATAAAAAACTCATCGAAGTTGGACGAGGTAATGGCCAGAAATTTGAGTTTTTCAAAAACATTACGCCTTGCCGAGCGGCACTGCTCGAGCACCCTGTAATTGAATTGAATCCAGCTCAGGTCGCGGCTGATAAAATCCGAATCATCAATAGACTGATTTACTTTTTCCGGATTTTTTCCCCTTGTGTAGGATAAAATCCTGTCAATAAATTGGGTTAATGGTTTGGTTACCAGCTCTTCCGTTTGCTCTTTTATGCTCATAGGAAAAAAAATATGGCCTTTTCCGAAGGAAACATATCCTTTTGGAATGGCTGTGAACAGGTAGAAAAGAAACCGATAAAATCGGAAGGCTCAAACTTCGCAAAATGCCGGGCCAAAAAAAAGGCCGTGTTGGATTTACGGGAAATTCAGAGCTTTATTTTATATTTTTACCGGAGCAAGGAAAGGTGGATGCGAACTTTTTCTGCCCATTCCGATTCTGGGAGTTTTTTCCAGTTCTCCAGATTCAGCAATTCATCCAGAATTCGGGCTTGTATTTTGCCCTTTTCTCTGGCTTCGTGGTAGGGTATATCCGAAAAAGTAACCATGGTATACTGCGGTATCCAATTGGTAACACCCTGATTTACAATGTACGATTCCAGTTTCTTTTTGATTTGAAAATTTGGATCAGAAACCAGATCCCGCATTTCGATAAAGTTTTCAAGGGCCAGTTCGCTGATGGCATCGGCATCTTTCCTCCTCACTTCATAAAAATCGCGGAACAAGTCTTGCCATGAAGTATGATTTCCGAGCATTTCTGTCAAAATTCGGCAGTCTTCAAAACCGGCGTTCATGCCTTGCCCGTAAAAAGGCACTATGGCATGGGCAGCATCTCCGATCAGGAGGAAATTTTCATTGTTCCAGGGAGCGCAGCGAATGGTCACGAGAGAAGCTACAGGGTGATTTTGGTATTGCCACACAAAATCCGGCATCAGTTCCGTAATGTCAGGAAATTCCTTTTCAAAAAATGCTGTTATTTCCTGTGTTGTTTTCAATCCGGAGAAGGATTTTTCTCCTTCAAAGGGGAAAAACAGGGTGCAGGTAAAGGTTTGGTCAATGTTGGGCAGGGCAATCATCATAAATGACTTGCGGGGCCAGATATGCAGTCCGTCGTGTCGCATTTTCCAGGTTTCTCCGGCACCTGCGGCAATGGTAAACTCCTTGTATCCATGCTCGATATAATCCTGCTCATAGAAAAATTTATCCTCCCGCATCATTTCGTATCGCAGTGCCGAAAAAGCTCCGTCTGATCCAATAAAAGCCTGCGCTTCAATTCTTTGCCTCAGGCCTTCAATGTCTGCCACATAGGCAAGAGATTTATCGAAGGCAAATTTTTCGGCCTTACTCTCAAAATATATCCGGATACCGCTCAGTTTTTCGGCCTCATCCAGTAAAAAACAGTTGAGTGCATGTCTTGAAATGGAATAAATCGCCTGATTTTCAAGGCCATAAGGGAAAAAAGCTGGTTCTCCCTCCAGGCTGTGTACCACCCGGCCATACATGGGAATGGCTATTTTTTTCAACGATTCGGCAAGGCCTGCATCTTCCAGGGTTCTCCAGCCCCGGTGGCTCAGAGCCAGATTGATAGACCTCAGATTGGAATAGGCTTTATACCGAAGGTCGGGTCTTTTTTCATGTATTTCTACCTTGAAGCCTTTCTTTGCCAGCAAAATACCGAGAAGAGAGCCCACCAGCCCGGCCCCGAATATGACTACCTTATCGCCTTCTTTTACAGGAGTTACCACGCTTTAATGAGGTTTGGGTCAGAATGTTTGTATGGTATACACGGTGGTTTGTCCGGCGCGGATGTCGAGTTCTATTTTTTGGTTGCCTGAGCCGCTGTTTTGGCTTCTGGTGCCAAGCTGAAGGGTGTGTTTACCTTCCGGAAGGGGTATTTTCAAAATCTCGATTTCCGCCGGAAGGGTTTGCCAGTTCCGGGTATCGGCCACTTCCGTTGCGGTATTGGCGATTGTGAAGGCCAGATTGACAAGGGATCCGGCAAGGTCGGCCTGAGAGGCTTTTTTATCTTTATCGCCCTTACCATTTTTTACGGCCTCTTCGGTGGCCGCAGTAGCCAGATATTGTACCGCTTGCTTTATGGCAACCCGGCTGATGGATAGTGCCATTTCTTTGAGCATCCGGTCTTTCAGATCGGCAGCAGCAATTTTTTCTATGCTGCTCGCCCTTTGAAAAGCAAAATTTCTGCCGTCAATTCCCACATTCAGATTTTTATAGAAAAAATTCCGGTTTGTGTATTTGGGCCATGCCATGGTTATTATTTTCAGGTTGTCAAACCGATTGGGATTGTATGCCTCACCGGGCGGGAGGAAAAAGGGGAAATTCAAACCCCATTCCTCATTGGTAAAAAAAACCTGGCCTCCTGCACCTTTAACCAATTGAAAAACAATACGGTTTTCTGCTTTCACAGGTCCGAGGCCTTTGTGCCAGATGAGCAGGGCTGTGCCTTCTCCCGGTTTCAGGGGTTTATGGCTTACACCCAGTTTCGTTTCAAAATACCGGCCTTCCGCATCAAAATTGCTCTGGTAAGCTGTCCGGACCAGGTCCTCCTTCAATTGCTGCGGGATAGGTGCCTGCACAAGGGAACCAAAATTTTTCTCATATGCTTCCTGGCTTTTTTTGTAATAAATGTAGGCATTGTTTACTTCACCTGCGGCCTCAAAAATGGTCCCGATCATCCAGAGCAGAAAGCCGTCTGAGCGGTAATTTTTTTTGTTCTGGTCTTCGAGAACATTCATTTTTCTGATCAGGCGTCTGACTTCAATCAATGCGGTTTCAAACTGCCTTAATTTCAGCAGGTTCAGGGCTTTAAAATAATGAATCAGGTATTGTTCGTGCCTTTCCCCGGTGTAGGTTATGCGCTTGGGGTTGGTCAGCATGGCTGCCACATTTTCCCCTGCTTTCTGCTGAAAATCTTCTGCCAGAAGATACGATTTTTCAAAAAACTGATTGCTCGAATCTTCCTGATCCATCAAAAAACTGATGGTGCCGGAATTGGTGAAATACAGAAACTTATCTTTCGATCTTGCTTTTGGCTTATGTTTTTTGAGCCAATTCCGGCAATAAGCATAATCACCACGCTGATATGCAGAATTGAATTCTTCATTGGCATAATAATAGGTCTGGCATCCGGTAAAAAAACAGGATGCCAGACAAAGCCAAAAAAGGACAATCTTCTTTTCCAAAAGAATGAAAGAGTCCTGAAAATGAATCAGTTGGTGATATATTTCTTATTGATTTTCTGACCGGACCAAACCAGTTCATTGGTTTCCATGTCGGCCAGGGTCAGGTCTACCTGATACACATTCAGTTTGCGTTTACCTTCCTGATCGGGGGTATTGATGATGGTGCCAAACATCATAAAATCGGCCCCCAGTTCTTTACCGAATTTTTTTGCGGTTTCCTGAGATGCAAATTGTTGCTGATCTCCCCGTTCTTTTCTGATGGCTTCCCTTAATACTGAATTCTGAACAATACGAACCAGCCCTGAATTGATCAGTTCCCTTTGAATATCGTTTATAAATGTCTCAGGCTGAATGTATTCATCTGTTTTATTGGAAATGATTCCTACAATAACAACAGGCTGCTTGCCCTTTGCTTTTACAAAATTTCCGAGCCAGGGTCTGCCCAAAACTTCCTTTACCATTTCGGAGGCTGTAAGTTTGGAATCGGTGTCATTCCACCGGCCGCTCAGATCTACCTGTTTGTTGGGGTCAATTCTTGTAACTGTTTTTTGTGCACATCCGCCCGCAAGCAGAAGGGTAAGGAACAGCATCAGCGTGCTGATTGGTAAAAAACCGGAATGTCTCATATTTCTAAGTGTTTTATTGGCCTGCAAAATGGCATATCCTTTCCTTTTCTGAAATGATAAGGGCTTTTTTTTAACCAAAATTTACCTGTTTTGAGTTTTGTTAACGGCCTGTATTTTCCTGCTGATTGATGGTTTTTGCCAATTTTATTTTTGATTATTAAAAATCAGAGGCATATTTCGCCATAAATATTCCTTCTAAAATATTTGTCTTCAATCATTTGTGATTTCTGAAACGGCCTTCTTCGATGGATGGACCACCCGCTTTCGGATGGTGATTTTATGTGGATTTCTTTTCCTTCCGGTGGTCTCCTGTATAGCCCAGACGGATTGGGAATCGCTGAAGCCGGCAATTGAAAAAGCCATGAGGACAAAGGATACTGTCCGTCTGCGCAAACTCTGGGCCGAAGCCAGGATTCGCAGGGGTTTTGATTTGGGCAAAGCCGATGTGGAGGTGTTGTACAATCGCATCGACTCTTCCGGTGCAGACCCTGCAGAAGTAGAAAAAGCATGGAGTCTCTGCCTAGATAACCTGATGGCCTGGGAGCTGCAATGTCCCGAACCTTCAACTGAAACACCCCTGGCTCTTCTTGGTCTGTGTTATGCGCAAGTGACAGGAAACCAATTGGTTCCTGCTGAAAAATCCCGGGAAATAATCCGTATGCTTCTTGCCCAGCAATTTGACGAAAGTCGAAAATCTCCCGGTTCCAGCCTTCAGACGGGCAGCTTCGGATTGCTGGTGTCCGGTTCGCCTGATTCCTGTGGATTTTCCGGTCCGTTGCAAAAAAATATCCTCAGCACAGCAAAAAAATACCCCGATTGGACCCTCCGGTATTCAAGCGGTCCTTTTGCCGGTTTGAAGTTTCTAGTAGCCGATCAGGGTCCCCGGTTTGAAAAAACCGAAGCCTGGATGGGAAACCATATGTATTGGTCGGTTGCGGAATGTCTGGCTTTCAACAGGGTTTTTCCTGATTCTTCGGTAATCAAAGCCGCTTTGCTGGCAGGCAACTGGCTCAGGAAAGAGGAACCGGTAACCGGATTTCATGTAAATGCAAGGCTGATTTCCGCTTTGGCCCTATTGTATGGCGAAACCGGCAATCCGGAATTGCGAAACCGGCTGATCTGGCTTCTTGAAGCCGGTCTCGGGCCAGGCCAGCTGCTCGATGAAGACCGGAATGGCCTAGCTGACAGTACCCTTATTCCTTTTGATAGTCTTCAGCCTTATGCCCGGGTACCAGGCCGGTTTTTTGACCCGCAAAATGCAAGCGCATGGAATACAGCCATTTGTGCCAATGCTATGCTTCAGGCCTATCTGGCATTTCAGAGACAGGGTGATTTGCTGCAAGCAGAAAAATGGAAAATGCGAACCACGGCGGCTCTTGAAAATCTTTGCTGTGAGATTTGTAATTTGGGATTGCCACCGGCAGGAAGTGGTTTCAGGGACCTAGCCTATGTGATTTTTGAGGCATTGAATCACATGAAAAAACCTTCTTCAGGCCTTCAGAGCCGGCTTGAAAAATCGGCCCGAATCATTTGGAATTCAGGGATATTGCAAAGCGGAAATTTCTATGCAGTAAATCTGGGGCAGATGATTTTGTGGCTAAAAAGGAAGAAATAGAATCGGAAGGCATTCTATTAG
>JBIKMV010000153.1:0-6982 GCA_044359055.1 Catalimonadaceae bacterium | reverse complement strand
AAGATCTGCGTCCATGGTAATGACCACCCGGCCATGACATTGAGAAAAACCCATATCCAGAGCAGCCGATTTGCCATAATTCCTGCCAAACCGGAAAGCTTTCACCACAGGATACTGCTCCCAAAGCGATTCGATTACCTCCCAGCTTTTATCCTGACTGCCATCATCTATAAACAAAATTTCGTGGCTCAGGCCCAAGGGTTTGACTATCCTTGAAATCCATTCACACAATTCGGGAAGTGATTCTTCCTCATTGAACAGGGGAATGATGACGGAAAGATCCAGTGTGGGCTGATGGCTGTTTTTTGCCTTCATCTCGAATTAAAATACTGGCCTGTCCTTTTTCAAAAAATTTCCTGCAATCAATCCCACAAGAAGGGCGGTAAAAAGATTGGAAATCAGGGAAACCAAAATCAAAACCGGGGGCTTTGTCATCCAGCGGGTTATTTCCATCACCATTTCAACCTGCTCCTGGCTTTGGCCCTGCTCTTCCATCTGATACTCCACCTGATTCATTACTTTTTCCATTACGGAGGGGTCGATATAGTTGTTGATTACCGCATAAACTCCCGTAATGAGGCCCATACTCAGACCAAGCCAGACACACAATCTGATGCCTTCTCCAAAGGACATAAACCCCTCATTTTCTTTCTTGAATTGCTCTGAAGCAAGAAAGAACCCCAGAAATACAATCAGAATACTGACCCAGAGATTGGTACCCGAACTGGTATCTGCCAAACCTGTGTAATAGAGCGCCAAACCGATAAGGATAGACAATACACTGGTTACCAATCCAAATCTCATTCCGAGGACTAATTTTCTATTTTTCATAATCAATTTTCAATGGCTTTTCGCCTGACAAGAACGGCAATAATAGGAACCAAAACGAAGGAATACAGCACCTTTTTTTTCAATTCATCCCAAATCATAAAACCGGGCCTAGTTTCTTTCATTTCTTTCAGAACCAAATCGAGCTGGGGCATTTTCAATTTGTCCGGAAGATTTTTATCCGAAAGCTCCAGATACTTGACAGAAGAAGCAATAAAATTTTCAAAGGGTACCGGATAAACAAGGGTACAAAAATAAATCATCAGGCCGGAAAAAAGTCCTGTAAGCCAAAAGATCTGGTTCCCGTAAACCAATCCTTCCCAGAAATGAAAGGCTTCACTTTTGGGCTTCAGGGCCTTAATCCAGATGATAAAAAAGACAGTAACCACAGCCGGAATCCAGAAATCAAAAAGCCGCACCATAGGCGACATTACCCCTGACAGGAAGGTAAAAAAGAACAATAAAAAACAGCCGAGGCCGCCTATCATTCCACCCAGAAATCCGAGTCTGAAGTATCTTACCAACATAACAAAAGCATGATTTTATAGGAAATACCGGGCAGACAAAGCATGGGGATTGGGAAATATTCCTTTTTGGGTAGCAACAGCAACGACCAGACCCTTCATTTTACTGCCAAACCAAGGATTGTTGTACGACTTTGATTGCCAGTGTTCTTTTGATAATGTCCATTCGGCTTCGCTGTCAAACACGGTAAAATCAGCCTCCATACCGACTTCCAGCCGGGCTACAGGCTTGTTGATGATTTTGAGCGGACCGTTGCAGAACAAAGAAACGAGGGTTATCGGGTCTGTAATGCCACCATAGGTAACCAATCCTGAAAAAGAAGTTTCGAGATGGGAGATGCCAAACCCGGCATTTTCAAATTCGATTTCCTTAAAGTCATAATGCAAAGGAGTATGCAGCGATACCACTGCATCTACCTGTCCGGATTTCAGCTTTTGGATGAGTCCAAGCCGGCTCTCTTCGTCTCTGTACGGTGGCCACACTTTGTGTACGGTTTGGAAATGATCCAGTGCTGTATGATTAAAAGCCAAATAATTGGAAGCAATGCTGCAGCTGATGTCCAGACCCTTTTCCCGGGCAAGAGAAACTTTTTCTACCGACTCCGGCGTGGTAAGACAGGCCAGATGCATTTTGCCTCCGGTGTAGTCAAGAAGGGAAATGTTCCGGTCGGTCATCAGCCATTCAGCCACGGAAGGTATACCCGAAAGCCCCCGGCTGTCGGAAATCTGCCCTTCATGCATTTGTCCGCCAAGACTGAGTTCCGGATCGAGAGGAATTTCCATAAGCAGATTGTTTCCATGCTTCATGTACAGCAGGATACGGGCCTGAAATGCGGCATCATTCAGACTGCCGGAATTAAAGAATGCCGAGGCACCGGCCTCCTGCAAACGAAGAATTTCTGCCATTTTTTTTCCTCCTAGCCCGGAAGTAGCAGCAGCAGATACCAAAAACCGGACCCCCTTGTCCGTCTTTCTGTCCAGATAGAATCCCACCGATTCAATATTGTCCAGTACGGGACGGGTATCGGGCAATATCATTACCCTGGTAAATCCACCGGCTGCAGCAGCTCTTGAAAAGGATTCGAGGCTTTCGTTCCGGGGATTTCCCGGAGCACCGGGCCTGGCCATCAGATCTACCCAACCGGGACTGATACTTGCACCTTTTCCTTCAAAAACCATTTCACCCGGTTCGGGCTGAAGAACATCAGCCATCTCGGCAAGCCGCCCGTTTTTTATTCGGAAACAAAAACGGTGGCCCGAAAGGGGATCGGCTTTCTGATGCCAAACAACTTCTCGAATCAGGTAATTCATGCAGGACTCGAATTGGAAACCAAACTCTTCCGGGCAAGCCACATTTCCACAAAGAAAAACAGCAAAGCACCGATTAAAAAATATTTCCACAAAGGAACAGAATCCTGAGCAGATTGACCTGCATGTGCAGGCGATGCATTCATTTTTATACTGTTTACCTGAATTTTCGGGTATGCCGCCAGCTCGGTTTTTATTTCTTCTTCAGTGTAAAAATCGAAAACAGATTCTTCTTTGCCTGAATTCATTGCCACCATTCCCAGCCATTGATTTTCGGATTTTACCTGATAAAAACCGGGACTCAGATCCGAAGAAGGCAAATCAACACGGATCAGATTACCCTTTCGGGAAAGGATGGTTTTGAAAGCTGTGTTCCCTGACTGAAGGGTAACGAGCTGTTCTTTCACAAAACCAACTGAATCGGGCTGCAGGTAGAAAAAATCATCGGAAACCCTGGAAAAAAGCGAACCTGAAGATGCCTGTTGACCTGAAAGAGCAATTCTGAAAAGCATGGGAATAACAAGGGGATGTTTCTGCACATTGCTTTCTACATTTTCCAGAGCGGATGCAAGCCAGAAAATCTCTCCTTTTCCCCGGCTGATTTTGCTCAGATAGGGACTCCCGTTTTCATACTTCAAAAGGGCAGTACCATTTTTCAGAAAAGCAGCAGGCCTGGCAAATGGCCTGATGGCAGAGGACTGTATTTCCCTGAATGCATTGGCGAAAAACGCATCCTCAGTACCGGGCAGCACAATTTTCCAATCCACAGGTTTCTGGCTGGAGGCATTGGTTTCCACATCCAACCGAAAACCTGCAAGGAGGCTTTCATGGGTCTCTTTTCCTGCTATCAGAAGCAAACTTTTTCCATCCGACACAATTTGATTCAGGGCCGAAATGAGGGCATCATCCACCTTCCCTGCCTGATTGAGAACCACAAGATCAGCATCTTTTATCTTCTGATAATCAGGACTCTGAAACGGAGAAAAACTGAACCGGAATAAATTTTTGTTTGAAAATGCCTGACTAAGATAGGGATTAGGGCCGGAGGAAATCAGGCAGACACGGGCCGGTCGTGGAGATTGAATCCTGAAGAAAAAATTGTTGTCGAAGGTAACCTCGGCATCGTCGGTACTGAGGGTACAGGCCAGCAGTTCATTGGGCTTAATGCGGAAAGGGAGTTCGGTAATGAACGGATTCTGATTTCCGGGAGTAACAATTTTCCCCGAAATGAGACTGCCCCCGGCAAAAAGCTGGAGGTTGACCTTAGAATCTGAAACCGGACCTGAAGAACCTATTTTTACCTTAATGCTTTGGCTTTTTGACTGGTTATCAATTGGTTTTGGCAGCCATACAGAGTCTATCCAGAAATTTCTGTGAACCGGTTGTTCCACCGCCAGAAGCTGATATGAGAGAGATGTATCCCAATCCAGATTGCGGAGTTGCCCGGATGTGGATTTCTGGAAATCAGATACAAGCAGAATGGATTTTTTCTCCCCCAGATCCCGGCTTTTCATTTGCCTGTGCAGGCGGGGCAGCAGGGTTTTCAGGCTGTGGGCGCTTTCGGGCTTGTTTACCTCGGCCACCTGCGAAGAAAAACTCCTGGCAGCGGTCCAGGGATGAAAGACAAAATCATTGGAAATCAACTGAAACCATCCGCCTGAAGACATTTTTTCTGGCCATTTTTTCGCAACCTCCTGTGCAAGATCAAACGGGGCTGTTCCATCTTTTCCTACAAACATAGAAGCGGAATTATCGAGGTAAACCAAAGATTGCGACAAACCTTTGGCCGCTTTTTTGGAACCGGAAAAAGAAGAAATGACCGGCTGTGCAAAAGTCAGGATAAGAAGTGCAAGAGCCAGCATCCTCAATGCCAGCAGCAACCAGTTTTTTACCTGCCGGGCTTTCCGGGTCTGCATACTGATCTCCATCAAAAGTCTGTTGTTAGAAAAAATGACTTTTTCCGTTTTTTGAAAATTAAAAAGATGGATAAACAGGGGAATTGCAAGACCCAAAAGGCCCCATAAAAAGTGCGGCTGAAGAAACTGCATGTACTTTTTCTGAGATTTTTTTTAAAAAATCAGGGCAAAGTTGTGTTTCAGAAAAGTTTATTTTGTTGTTTTGAGTCAATTTTGGCTAAAAGAAATTTCATGAAGTTTTTTAACTACCTCAGAACAAACAACATAGCGCTAATTTTTGCAGCTTCTTTTTCTGTTATTATTTCTCACCTAAGTTTTGGACAGAATAATCTGATTATAAAACCGGTAAATCCGGTAAGCAATCCTCTGATTGATTCTCTGGTAGGTCAACTGGTAGGAGGCGGAGTGATTGTGCAAAATGTCCGGTCCAATCTCACGGAAACATCCAAAGCCATCGGGACCTTCAAGGCACCTGTGCAGTTGTTCGGTGGAATCAGAGGCGGGTTGGTTATGACCACCGGGCAGGCCGATACCATGGCCGGAGCCAATACCGGAGGCATAATTTCCGTCCAATTGCCGCCAACCGACACCGTAGCCGGTTGCTCAGAAGGCAGGCAAATGCTCAATTCTGTGCTGAACTTTAACGCCACAACCACACGCAGAACAACCAATTGCGCTACCATTCAGTTTGATATTATTCCTTCCTCCGACTCCATTAAATTCAATTATGTTTTTGCCTCAGAAGAGTACAACAACTTTGTTTGCTCCAACTTCAATGACATTTTTGGTTTCTTTATAACCGGGCCCGGCATAACCGGCGATCAGAATCTTGCTCCCGATTTTCCTCAGTCTAAAAATATAGCCCTTATCCCCGGGACTAATCTTCCGGTTTCTATCAATACCGTAAACAATGGTACGCCAGGCACCTCGGGTACGGCCGCCAATTGCAATTTCACTCCTCAGGGCATAGCCAGTTACATTGACAATACACCTGCACCGGGTACAAACAATCCTTTTGTTCTTCAAAGACTGAGGTTCAATGGATTAACCAAAGTATTGACTGCGGGGGTAAAGGTTACTCCTTGCGAAGTCTACACCCTTACCCTTACGGTTTCTGATGTGACAGACGGCTCTTTCGATTCCGGCGTTTTTATAGAGAAAGGTTCACTCAGATCATCGGTAAGAACCAGTGTTTCCACACAGTATAATGACCGCTTTCCCTATGCCATCGTGAATTGCAATCCCGGCAAAATTTTCTTTAAGCGTTGCTATACCGTTGACCGTGCAGTTATCCGCTACACCATAGGAGGTTCTGCTGTAAATGATGTAGACTACAAGGAAAAGCTGGAAACCGGCAATCTGCAAGCCCTCGCAGACAGTTTGGTCCTGATTCCGGGGCAGGAAACCGATTCAATCGTATTATTGGGTCAGGACAATCCGGGATGGGAAAATACCCCGCAAAAGAAAGTAGTCCTTCGCTTCCTGAATTTCTCAAATCCATTTGTCAATGGCCAGCCAAACTTCAACGGTGATTCTGCTGTGATGCTTATCCGCAGGAAGTTTATTTACAACAACGGCGCCGACATGGAAATCTGCCAGTTTACCGATACCAGCATCCGTCCCCTTACCCCGGCATATCCAGGAGACAGATATTTGTGGAAAGAACTGAATGCAGCCGGAGACACCATCACAACCACCGACCTGAGCTGTACCACTTGCAGGGTGACCATTGCCGGCAACGATACCACCAAGACTTTTGTCGTTTTTGTAACTGATTCTGCAAGTCAATGCATTACGGCCGATACCGTAACCATAAAAGTGCAGCCCATACCCAAGGCACAGTTTTCGTCGATACCTTCGGGATTTTCGGTATGCCGGAATCAGCGTATTGTCCTGCAGGCCAATCCACCTACTGCCAATTCAACCTGGAGGTACGAATGGATCAATATTCTACCCGAAAACTCTACCGGTCTGATTGACCCGGCAAGCCGAAAAAACAGAACTCTTGATGTCAGTCTGCTGAACAAAGCACAATTTTTCCCTGTGCGAATCAAAACGCCTCTTGGATGTCTGAAGGAGGATTCTGTGCAGGTTAGAATTCTGGAAAAGCCGGCATTTTCGCTGAAAGATGCTGATACCCTGTGCTATGGTACGCCATATCGCATAACTGCAGTGGCTCCTGTAGATTCCATTGGAGCGGTGCAGTACAGCTGGATCAACAGCGACGACCGCAGAATCAAGGACTCAACCGGTATTTCGGTAAGCTTCAGGGCTTTACAGTCCGGCAGGTATATCCTAACCGGTGACAACAAGTGCTTTTCGAATGACGGCATCGCCCGTGATACCCTAAATCTCTTTGTTTTCGATTCTATTTCAACAGCCTTCGATTACAACATTCTGAACGAC
>JBIKMV010000152.1:0-6988 GCA_044359055.1 Catalimonadaceae bacterium | reverse complement strand
CATTATTCCAATACCTGCGCAAAAATCACAAGTGCTGAGGTGTTTTTTATTTCTATCACCCTTTTAAGTCTGGTTCTTCCGAGGATGGAGTCAGGAGAACAATACATATTATTTTTTGCTTTTGCATTTATTTTTTTCTTGTTCACATTCTTTTTCTTGGGTGAATTTTTCCTTAGAAAAATTGAAGATCTAAAAATCAGGAATGAACATACCCTTTTATTCGAAAAGGGCAATATTTCGTTTTATTTGTGGTTTGGTAAAATCACATTTGTAGTGTTGTTTATAGTCTTTGCTGTGGTCTTGGGAAGGTTTATTTACGGTGTGGATATGGGCTGGACTTCGGTTTTCAGCGAAATGACCCAGTACTACTGATTTGCCGAGGTAAGTACTTAAGTAGAATATCCTGTCCTCACCCCCTGTATTTCATAATTTTTACTTTTCCGTTCCGCATGGCTAACTTTAGAATGTGCAAGCCTGTGGGAGGCGCCGGCAAATAGATTCGATTGCCTTCTGCCTGTAAATTCCTTATTGAAGATTTGCAGCGGCCGTCCGGAGAAAAGATGGTAATTTCTTCCAACTCAGGGGCTTCTTCAGATTCCAGAACCAACATCCTGTCAGAGGAAAAAATTTTCCAGGGCAAGCCGGATTGCAGAACGGGTACAGCTGATACAAAAGTACCGTTTACCCTGAGACGGGCATAAACCGGGAGATGATCGGAAGCCTTGAACAATGAATTTATTACCACCGCAGGTGCAGAATTGTTGACCGGACCGGTGTTGATATTGTTATTGAAATGCTGTCCGTCATTTCCCAGGGCCTTGTAAGAGCCTGATATATAACGCAATCTCGCTGAATCATTCAGAAGATGCCGGTTCATCAGAATAAAATCGAACCGATCGTCCAGGCCTCCGCCGCTGAAACATCCGTTGCTGGTAAGGCTGGGGCATTGGGTGTGAACATCTGCGAAGCCGGAATTGGAACTCCAGCTTCCGATCCGGTTTACGGGGTCAAGAAACTGGTAGGCAGCATTGGCTCCGGGTACTATTAAATTTTGAAATCCGGTTTCGGAACTGTTGTATACATTGAAATCGCCCATAATCAGGCAGTTCTCCTTTCGGGGAAAAGCATTGACAAAATTGCGGATGGTAGCCGTCATGTTGGCCCTGTCTGTCCGGTCAGCAGATGTATTGCCAGCCTTCAGGTGGCAAACCAGGGCATTGATCCAGATGGTATCACCCTGGCTAAGGGCGGCCGTTTTGAGGTATAGCCGGAAATGGTGGGTAAGGCGATAAGTCGTTTGTGCTGCAGACTGATTTTTGAGCACAAGTTTGTTGGTATTGTAATACAAAACACTGGTCAGTGTGCCGGAGGGCTCTGCCACAAAGGCCGATTTGGCATAATGCGTTGTTCCGTCGGTATTGAGCACATTGTTCAAAAATCCACCGGAAACGGAGGGATTGGTGTTCATTTCGCAAACTCCGAGCAAATCGGGCATTGCATATTTCATAATAACCTTAAATTCAGGATTTTTTATAGAAATGCCATTGTTGGTATTGGTACAACCCGACACCACATTGCCGTAATTGGTCAGATTGTAAAACATTACCGAAAGGGTATCGGTCTGCGCCTGAGAGGGAAACTGAAAACAAAGAGTTAATACAGTACCAAAAAGCAAAAGGGCCATTTTCATGCGGGCAATTTGCTGATTTTTCCCCGATCGGGGCCAAAGAAATTCCATGAGGCCACATTTAGGATTCCATACAAATTTCTCACATTTGGTCTTTGATTTTATGCACCTTAATTTGAAACTACTTTTCATCCTGTCTACTCTCAGCCTTTTGAGCTATCGGGTTGCAAGTCAGATTACCATCACCCAGGCCGATATGCCCTCTTCGGGCGATACCCTGCGGTATTCGAATGGTGTCTTTTCAGCCACCCTTCCCTTTGCCCTTGCCGGAGCCAATCAAATTTGGGATTTTTCAACCCTCACTCCTTCTTCTCAGGATGTGGAATCTTACAAATCCTCTTTGCAAACCCCTTATGCCTTTTTCTTTTTCGGCTTAAATAAATACGGAAGAAAAATTGCCGATACCCTGGGTTTTTCCACATTTCAGTTTACCGATGTCTACAACTTTTATAAAAAATCGAACACGGCTTATGAGGTGGAAGGAATAGGCCTGAAATACCTGGGAGTTCCATTGCCGGCCTATTACACGGAAAAAGACAAGCTCTATCAGTTTCCCCTGCAATACAATGACCGCGACAGTTCCAGATTTAAATTTACGATAAACCTACCCTCTTTAGGTTCTTATTCTCAGGTGGGCTATCGCATCAACGAGGCAGAAGGCTGGGGAACCGTGACCACCCCATTCGGAACCTTCAACTGCCTCAAAATAAAGAGCAGCATTTTTTCTGCAGACTCACTTAATATCAGCGGTTTCCCCATTAAATTCAACCGCAGAATTGTAGAGTACAAATGGTTGGCCAATGGTCAGAAAATACCCGTTCTGGAAATCACCGGCAACCTGATCGGAGGAAATTTTGCAGCCACCTCGTTCCGTTATCGGGATATTCCCCGCAGCAACACCCTAACTTCTCCCCCTGTTGCTGCCTTTTCTGCCAATCCTGTTTCTGCTGATGTATTCCAACCTGTTTCGTTTCAGAACAACTCGAGTGGTAATTTACTCCAATACCAATGGACCTTCAGTCCCTCTCTTGGTCTTGGATATGAAAACGGAACTTCCGATACCTCCACAAACCCGGTGGTATCGTTTTCTCAGCCTGGTGTGTACACCGTCAAACTCAGGGCCGGCAACTTTTTTGGAACGGACGAAGAAACCAAAACCAATTATCTGGTTATCAATGACCCCACCTCATTTGCACCTCAGATTTCAAAACCTGAGCAGATCTATCGTTTTCAGAACATGGCATTTTCTGCACCCGAATGGTTGCAAAACTGTCATGCCTTGCAGTTGATATCACCCGAGGGAAAAATCAGGTCTGCAAATCTGAATCAACACAACCTTGCCACACCCGGAATGCCCTTGCCGGCAGGCATATATGTTCTGCGGGCAATTAATGGCCAGACCGCCTGGCACAAAAAGATTTTAGCCGGAAACTTCCGGGAGTAATTTTCTGCAACGGCAAACCAATTGGCATCATTTTGGTTGTTTTGGAGGCATATCCATATGAAAGAACTGAATGTAGACTTGGTCCTCAAAGCCTTATCCAGGGTGGAGGAACCTGACCTGAAAAAAGACCTGGTCAGTCTTGGTATGATCCGAAATCCTGAAGTGGGGGGAAATCTGATCAAATTTACCATACGCCTCACCACTCCGGCATGCCCGCTCAAGGAGCTGATAAAAGAACGCTGCATGACAGCACTGAAAGAAGACTTCGGAACCGATATCCGGGTAGAAATTTCCATGGATGCTGAAGTTACCAGTACCCGTTCTCAGGGCCCTTTGCTTCCGGAAGTAAAAAACATCATTGCCATAGCTTCGGGCAAAGGCGGCGTGGGCAAATCTACCCTGACCAGCAATCTGGCCCTGGCCTTGGCCGCAAACGGAGCCAAAGTTGGACTGATTGATGCCGATATTTCTGGACCCAGCATTCCCACCATGTTCGGTGTGGAAGATGCCCAGCCCAAGGTGATGGTGCACGAAGGCCGAAATTTTCTCGTTCCGGTGGAAAGGCTGGGAATCAAGCTTTTGTCCATCGGATTTCTTGCCCATGGGGATACTGCCGTGGTATGGCGCGGGCCCATGATGAGTTCGGCATTGAAGCAGTTTATTGCCGATTGCATGTGGGGCGAACTCGATTACCTGCTGATTGACCTGCCACCCGGCACCAGCGATATCCACCTGACTCTGGTTCAGACAGTTCCCCTGACTGGTGCCGTGGTGGTTACCACACCTCAAAAAGTGGCCCTTGCCGATGCAGCAAAAGGCATTTCAATGTTTGGCCAGACGCCGATTAAAGTTCCCGTACTGGGAATTGTAGAGAATATGGCCTACTTCACTCCTGCTGAACTACCGGATATGAAATATTATATATTCGGAAAAGACGGCGGAAAACAGCTTGCTGAAAAGTTCAGTCTGCCTTTTCTTGGCGAAATTCCTCTTGTACAATCGGTGCGGGAGGCCGGAGATGCCGGTATCCCGATTGTGATGCACGAAGATGAACCAATTTCAATGGCTTTTTCGGATCTGGCCCGGAATGTGGCACAGCAAATTGCCATTCGGAATGCGGGTATTGAAAATGAAGTAGCAGAAAACCCTATTATTCCATAACTTCGCCACCGTTTTCCCAGGCAAACTTTATGACGGATATTGAAAAAATAGAATCGGCTATTGACTCCATCCGACCCTATCTGAAAGCAGATGGTGGAGATATTAAAGTTCTTGAAGTTACAGATGATCAGGTGGTTAAGGTAGAACTTCTCGGCTCCTGCGGAGATTGCCCCATGAGCACTATGACCCTAAAAGCCGGAGTGGAAGATGCCATCCGAAAGGCTATGCCGGACATCAAGCGGGTAGAAGCTGTCAATACGATGGCCTGACCAGGAAAATTTCTGAATTATTCCGGGATGCAAAAAGACAAAATTATAGAAGACATCAGCCGCTTTGAACAAAAGCGCATCCTGAAAACTGGCCTTCAGCTTGGATTGGGAATTCTGGCTGCGTCTGCTTTGTTTTTTCCGGTAATGGCCCTTCTTGAATATTTTTTCTTTCTCAGTCCGGCTTTTAAAATCAGCTTCCTTGGAGGATATATAATTCTGATTGCCACCCTGCTGTTTCAAAGGATCATTAAACCCTGGTGGCAACTTCAGCAAACCAGCAATTTGGAAGGCTATCAGAAATTATCGACCCGTATTTCTTCCCGTATATCCGGCCTCGACGACAAACTTGTCAACTACCTGCAGCTGCTTGGCCTCAGCCTTAAAGACAACCGCAGCAGCCTCATTGCTTACAGTCTGGGCCAAAAGCGGGAATTCATCACCAGTCTGAATATTCCTGGAAAAATAAGCCTTCAGGTGCCATCAGGGCAATGGAAGAAAATCCTGCCCATTGGCATCAGCGGATTGCTGCTGGTTTTGTTTTTTTTCGATTTTGTGAAAGAAGGGAGTCAGCGCTTGGTTCACATCAACCGGCAGTACGCACCCCCCGCTCCATTCGAAATCAGGACCTCAGAAATTCCGAAGCGAATTCTTTCCTCACAGGAATTGCAAATCCGTGCCTTTGCCGAAGGTTCAGCCCTGCCCGAAAATCTGTTTGTAAAAATCGGAGCAAGAACCATCAAAATGAACAGGGAAAAACAAGGCATCTTTTCCCAAACCATTCAGAATTTGGAGGTTGGCAATCATGAGCTGACCGTTTACTCTGGCAATATCTCAATAGCCCCCCGCAACCTGGAAGTGCTTGCCCCCGGCCATATTTCCGGATTGAAAATTCAGGTTGTGCCGCCGGCCTACACGCAGAAACCCCGGGAAACCTTTGAAAATGAGGGCAATCTTCAGATTCCAAAGGGAAGCAAAGTGTTTTGGCAGATCAGTTCCGAAAATCTTATTTCCATAAGCCTGAGGCTTGGCAAAGGAAATGACCTTCCCTTTACCAAAGGAGAGAATGGTCAATTTCTCCAAAACCAAAAAATTATTCAAAATACTGAATACCAAATAGAAAGCCGGAATATCCTGAACCAACCGGATCAAAAACTGAGCTATGGCATTGCCATCACCGAAGATGAGGTTCCACGGATTCAGGTGAGTGCCATTCAGGATTCGGTAAACCTGTCGAAACAATATTTCATGGGCCGCATTTCAGATGATTATGGTTTCAGCCGTCTGAAAGCCGTGGCACTGGATCCGGCGTCCCGAAAGGTGCTTTCCGAGGTACCGGTTTCCATTTCTCCCCTGACAAAAAATCAGACATTCGCCTTTATTCCTTCCGGAAAAATGGCCGAACTGATTGCTGCAAATCCTGTGATGCTGAGCTTTAAAGTTTGGGACAACGATGCGGTGGAAGGTCCCAAAATGGCCGAATCGCAGGTATTCAACCTGAAAGAAGCCTCGAAAGAATTTGTGGCCGAATCGATTGACAAACTGGATAAAAAAAATGAAGAAAATCTGGAAGAGCTGACAAAAAAGACCGAAAATCTGGAAAAAAAATCCAGAAAAATGCTGGAGAGCCTGAAAGGAAAAAAAGAGCTGAACTGGCAGGAAAAAAAGGAACTTCAGAATTATGTAGAAAAACAGAAAGACCTGTTCAGGCAAATCGAAGAACTGAAGAAAGAGTCCGAAAAATCACTTCAGAACAAGCAGGAAAATCAACTGCTCTCTCAGGAACTTCTCGAAAAACAACAGCAAATCAATAAGATGCTGGACGAAATTCTGGACGAAAAAACCAAAGAAATGCTCAAAGAGCTGGAGAAACTCCTTGAAAACCAGCAGTTGCAGAACAAAGACCAGTTGCAGGAAGCCTTTGAAAAGATGCAGGATAAAAATGAATTTATTCAGAATGAACTGGATCGTGCCATGGAAATGCTGAAGCAGCTGAAAGTGGAAGAGAAACTCGAAAAAGCCACAAAAGACCTGGAAAA
The DNA here is from genome assembly GCA_044359055.1 of Catalimonadaceae bacterium. Taxonomy (GTDB): domain Bacteria; phylum Bacteroidota; class Bacteroidia; order Cytophagales; family Flexibacteraceae; genus CAMDMI01. The sequence continues at coordinate 391 of JBIKMV010000152.1, read as the reverse complement.
ACTGGCAGAAGACCAAAATAAGGCCGGAGAAGAAAACGAGAAAAATGGCGACCGCCAATCTGAAGAACAAAAGCAGCAGGCCCGCGACAAGCAGGAAAAACTGAACGATATGTTCAGGCAGGTGCAGGAAGATGTAAAGCAACTTCAGAAGCTGAATCAGGAACTGGAAGACAAAAACCAGATGGATACGGGAGAAGAAGATCAGAAAGGAATCCAGCAAGATCAGGAGGAAAGCGGACAAAAAATGCAGCAGGGCAAGATGCTAAAAGCTGGAAATCAGCAAAAAAGCGCAGCCGGGAAAATGAAGAAGATGGCAAAGAAAATGGAGGAAAGTCTGATGGAAATGCAGGGAGGTGGCAATCAGGAAGACGAAATAGGTGACCTGCGCTAC
>JBIKMV010000151.1:0-7012 GCA_044359055.1 Catalimonadaceae bacterium | reverse complement strand
ATGTTTCTGGTTTGGTATGCTTAGCAATTTAGATCACAAGGCCAGTGGATACTCCTCCAGAGCCGGAATTGGTTTTCAGTCCCGGAGAGGGTTTTTGATGAAAAATGGGTTTGGGAAAAAAAACTTCGGTTGGGCAAGACCATTGTGGATTGGGCAATAGCCCTCCTTTCTTCATTTCAGAAATGGCAATCTCCATTAAGCTATGCTCCTTTCATCGATAATTGAAGAAGAAAATTTTTTCATCCTTTTTAAATCAGAAACCAAACATCTTGATTCTACCTTCGTTTTTTACCATCCAGCCAATTGAATTTCCTTTTGTCTTTTGGTATGGAATAATTGCCACTTAAAATAAGTTCAGTGAAAAAACCAATTGTTGCCTTACTGATTGGCCTTTCTGTTTTGATTGGGGGCTATGTGTTTTTTAAAAAGGAAAAGGTTGAAGATAAACAGGAGATTACCGCCAGGGTGAAAAATGGCTTATTCGAAGTTTTTGTGGTTTCTACCGGCGAGCTAAAGGCTAAAAATCAGATAGAGGTTACAGCTCCAGGTTCCCAGTTGCGTGATGCAGGCATCTATGGCGAGCTAAAAATTGAGGATCTGATCCAGGAAGGAACCGTAGTGAAAAAGGGAGAATATGTAGCCTCAATTGAAAAGAACCCCATCGTAAGCAAACTGAGTGATGTTGCCCTGGAGGTAGATAAAAAAACTTCTGAATTCAATCAGGCTATTCTCGATACCACCCTCACCCTGCGTGAAACCCGGGATGAATTGTATAATCTGAAGGTGGCAGTGGAGCAGGCAAAGCTGGAAATGGAGCAAAGCAGATTTGAGGCGCCGGCAACCATACGCCAGAAAGAAATAGAGCTCGAAAAGGCCACCAAAACCCTAAAGCAGAAAACAGAAAACTACAAAACCAAAATAAAGCAGGCTGCCACCAAGGTGCAGATTATTCAGTCAGACCTTTCGCTGGCCCAGGCTAAACAAAAGCGACTTAGGGAATTGTCGGGCCTTCTTACCGTAAGTGCCCCCGAAGATGGCATGCTCATTTATTCCCGAAACTGGAACGGGAGTAAAAAAATTGTGGGTTCCACCATCAATACCTGGGACCCTACCGTGGCTATTCTACCCGATCTGAGCCAGATGCAAATCGTTACCTACATCAATGAAGTGGATATTCAGAAAATTAAGACTGGGCAGTATGTGGAAATCGGCCTGGATGCAGAACCAGGCAAAAAACTGGAAGGTGGGGTAGCGCAGGTAGCCAATGTAGGAGAGCAAAAACCAAATTCGGATGCCAAAGTTTTTGAAGTGGTGATAGATGTGATTACCAAAGACCCAAGCCTGAGGCCGGCCATGACTACCAGCTGTAAAATCCACGCCGGTCGGTACGAAAAAGTGCTCCATGTCCCATTGGAATCTATCAACAACCATAAAAACCAAACTTTTGTATTCAGAAAAAATGGCTCCGGCTGGATGAAACAACCCATAAAAGTGGGAGCAGTAAACGAACAGGAAGCCATTTTGTATGGCGGATTGGAAAACGGAGATGAAGTACTGCTTACTTCACCCGAAGACACCAGCAATATTCCGCTGGGAGAATTAAAAACGAAAGTAGCAGAGCCCAAACCTGTGGAAGATCAGAAATGGAAAACCCGTTGGGCAAAATTTTTGGAAGAGAATAGAAAGCCTGCCGTTGTAAGGGAAATGAAAACCCCAAGCCCATCCAAATAAGAATGGAACGGTGGATCATGAATTTTCTGATGGGCCTCGAAGCCCTAAATGCCAATAAATTCAGAGCTATGCTTACTTCACTGGGTATCATTTTTGGGGTGGCAGCGGTCATTGCCATGCTGGCAATAGGGGCAGGGGCCGAAAAAGAAATTCTGGAACAAATTAAGTTGGTGGGTAGCAACAACATCATTATCAAAGCTTTGCCACCCGACCCCAACAAACAAAAAGAAGAAAAAGACCAGAAGGAAACCACGAAACAATCTCTGGGCCTCAATCTTTTGGATGTAGAGAACATTGTCAACACCTTGTCGCATGTTGGTTTTGTAAGCCCGGAAGTAGAAATCAGTACCTCTTTTACAAGGGAAGGATTGCGAAAGCCGGGAAAGTTAATTGGAATAACAAACCGATATTTTCAGGTGGCCAATGTGGAAGTAACAGAAGGAAAATACTTTTCCGACTATCAGATGGATCATGCCGAGCCTGTTTGTATCATCGGTAGGCAGGTGAAAGCCAAATATTTTGCCAAGGTCAATCCTATTGGGCAATCTATAAAATGCGGTCAGGTTTGGCTTACCGTAATTGGCGTTTTAGAGCCAGGCACTCTTTCAGAAAAAACAGTTCAAAAACTATCCATAAGGGATTATAATGCAGACATTTATACCCCCATCAAAACCATTTTGCTGCGTTATAAAAACCGGGGAGCCATTACTCCCGCCTCTATGAAAAAGCCAGAATGGGAGGAGAATAAAACAGTAAAAAACACAGAGAATTATCACCAGATAGATCGCCTGGTTGTAAACATTGAAAACAGTGAATTTATAGATGGCTCGGTAGAGCTTTTGGACAAAATTTTGCTGCGCCGTCATAATGGCGTGCCTGATTACGAGCTTTTTGTGCCAGAGATGTTGCTCAAGCAGGAGCAAAAAACCAAGAAGCTGTTCAATATTGTATTGGGCGTAATTGCCTCTATTTCATTACTCGTCGGTGGAATCGGGATTATGAACATCATGCTGGCTTCTGTGCTGGAGCGGACAAAAGAAATCGGCCTTCGGTTGGCCATTGGGGCACAGAAAAAAGACGTGGTAATCCAATTTCTTTCTGAGGCGGTGGCCATTAGCTTCAGTGGAGGTTTGGCTGGGGTTGTTTTAGGGATTGGGGTTGCAGTAGGGGTTGAAAAACTGGCTGATATTCAAACCCTTATTTCAACCTATTCCGTCCTTTTAGCCTTTGGAGTGGCTATTTCTGTAGGTCTGATTTTTGGCATCCTTCCAGCCCGAAGAGCAGCCCATGCCAACCCAATCGAAAGTTTGAGATATGAATAATCCTTTAATTTCTTCCCATGCATAGAATATTTGCTCTTCTTTTTATGCTGGTTTTCTGGGGCGGGTTTTTTCAAACCCAATTTGCTAAAGGGCAAAAATTAAGCCTGAAAGATGCCATTTCGAAAGCAATGGAAGCAAGCCCGTTGGCCCGGCAGGTAAAATTCCGGTACGAGGCCGGCACCTGGAGATACAAATCAAACAGGGCTCTTCTATTGCCCCAGTTGGAATTAAATGCCCAGGTGCCCGGATTTACAAGAACCATTAACCAGATTCAGCAACCAGATGGCTCCCTGTTGTTCAGGCCCCAAAGCCAAAACTTTTCATCCGCTACCATGAGCCTGAGCCAAAACCTTTTGCATACCGGAGGTACACTTTCTCTCAATTCAGGTTTAAGCCGGATAGACCTTTTTGAATCTGATCAGAAAAACAACAGTTATTTCTGGAGATCAGCTCCACTTTTTCTACAGTTGAGTCAACCTCTTTTCCGTATCAATACCATAAAGTGGAATTGGGACCAGCAAAAAATAAGTTACGATTTGCTTGGCCGCCAGCAAAAGGAACAATTGGAGGAACTGGCCATTTCGGTAACAGAAAAATATTTTCAACTGGCACTGGCTAAAGTTCAATTGAAAAACGCCGAATACAACCAGCACAACAACGATACTATTTACCGAATTTCGAAAGGAAGATATGGAATTGGCAAAATTGCTGAGAATGAGCTCCTTCAGGTAGAACTGGGCTTGATGCGGGCTAAAAATGAAGTAGAACGCCAAAGGGTTAGGATTCAAATGGCTGAGAAAGAACTTCGAAACCTGATTGGACTTTCTCAAAGTGATGAGTTTATGGAAGTATTAATGCCACACGAGGTTCCCATGCCGGAGCTCGACCCTGATCGTGCATTAGAGGAAGCAAGAACCAACCGAAGTGCCTACAAATCGTTGGACCTGGATGAAAATCAGGCCCGCATGAATCTGCGCTCTGCCCAAATCTCAAGAAGGTTTACAGCCGATCTGAACCTTTCTATTGGATATAACCAAACGGCTCAGAATCTGGGAGATGTTTTCAAAAACATGCAATCTTCACAAAGTGCTTTTGTGGGATTAAGTGTTCCGCTCCATAATTCCGGCAGAAACAGGGCCTTGGTAAAACAGTCGGAAGCAGAGCTAAACAGTACCCTCGAGTTCAATAAAAACCGGAAAAATGAAATTGAAATTGAGGTTTTGAATCAGGTAATGCAACTAAAGCAGTTGAAATCAAGCCTCATCATTTCAGCGAAGTCGGATACCATTGCCCAGCGTAGATATGAAATGGCTAAAAACAGGTACCTGATCGGGAAAATAGATATTACCAATCTCACCATTGCCCAGCAGGAAAAAGACGATGCCCTGATAAACTACATTATAACCTTGCAGCAGTATTGGCTGGCCTGGTATCAACTCCGGCGGGCCACCTTGTATGATTTTGAGAAGGGGGTTCGGCTTTAAAGGCACTTACTTTTTTTTTCGAAATTCTTGAACCCTGCCTTTTTGGCTTTTCCTTTGCTTCAAATTTTAATCAAAAAGATTTGAGCGCTTTTCAACAGGGGTTACTAAATTCTTTTCTACTATTGCCTATTGGCATTTTGGTGATTTATTTATGTGGAGTATTTGGGAGTTTATTTAAGTTCCTCTACAATGAAAAAGGAGAAAATAATGTTCAGGTAGTAACCCAGCTTTTTATGGGATACCTTTCATTGTCAACGGTTTTCTCATGCTTCTTTTTTTCTTTCCAAACCATTTTTTCAGCTGTCTTGGTTTTGCTTTTGATTTTGCTTTGGCCTCAAAGGAGAAATTTGATGCTTGATATTAAAGTTCCTTATTTTGGCACACAAGCTCTGGTTTTCAGTTTTCTATTCTTTTTCCGGCTCTCTTTTATGGCAGATTGGGAAAATGAAAGCTGGAAAGCCATGTTTAAAGATGATTATTTCTATGCTGCCAATTTATCTGCCATATTTCATACCCAAACAGAAAGTAGGCTGAATGAAATAACTTTGATGAATCTTGGCCTCGGAAATATTTATCAGATTTATCACTTCTTCACATTTTCAATCGGAATATTTTTAAAATTAATAACCCAGGCACAATCATATTTTATTTTCAACTTTTTCATTATACCTTTTTTTCAACTATTTGCATTCTGTGGATTATTTTCTGCGGGGTTATTTTTAAAAGCGAGTCCTTTTCGTGCTTCGCTCATTGCAATGTTTGTTTTATCATCCCTGAGATATTCTTTAATTGATGATTTTATTTTTCATATTTTTAAAATTAACATTTTCAGTCGAAGCGTAATTTTTCAAAATTACTTTGGAAACCAATTATTAAATTCAGGATTTGGCCTGAAATTTTGTATCGCTATCGGTCTGATATCGATGTTTTTTATCAATATAAATAACATAAGAGTATTATCAAATTCATTTTTTTTGATTTTTATCAACCCTTTATATCTATTAATTTCAGGATATATTTTTATTTTTTCCTCAATATTTAATTTAAAAAATTTAAAAATCCTATTTATTAATTTTTTAGTAATAGCATCTTCGTTTTTCCTGTTTCTTAAAATTCAAAACCAAAGAAACCAAAATCCAGATTACGAGGAGTTTACCAGGCAAGTATTTCTAGTTTTTGAATCAGGAGTTAAAAAAATATTTTTCAATACCCTAGGCGAAACATTCAATACCTATTATTTTATTTGGATTTTACCTATAATATTTATTATTATAATAGAAAAGAGACTTATTTATAGAATAATTTCGTTTCTTTTTATAATTTTTCCATTGTACGAAATCTCAGATAAAAATAATATACTAAGTAAAATTTATTTGATTTCAATCATTACCTTTAGTTTGATTTTAATCTCAAATAATATCAAGAAAAAAATATTTATCTTTCTTTATGTCATTACTTTCAGCTGTTTTTTTCTTACAGCTTTTTCACATGTATATATAGATTTTAATCAGTTTTTCATGTTCATAAATTTCACCTTTCCTTTCCTACTATCTTGTTTTTTATTAATTAAATATTCAAATAATAGCATTAAATTTACATCAATTTTCATTATTTTAATACCTATAAATATTTTTTTAAATTTCAAAGAAAGTCAAATTCGTTCTGTAAATCTTTCTGAAAAATCAGAAAATGATACGATAAACAATTTTATTGAAAAAGAATCCAGAAATAAACTGGATTACATTGGAATAATTGATTATAATATGACATTTCAATTTAACAATCAATTTTGGGAGGGTGAAGAATGGTTCATCAGAAATGACAAATGGATTCCTACTCCGGCATCCTCACCCAAATTTGGAAAGGGCTACAGAAAAAATTCTGAATATCTGAAAGACCTGTTCCCTGTTTGCAAATTCAGCGAACTATATAAGCCAAAAGACACTAGTGCGGCATTTATCCAAAAATATCAACTACCCATCCTGATAGTAAAAACCAAAGATCTGGGCGCCGCTGCTTCTGCCATTTCTCTTTACTCAAAATCGATGGTCAATTCCAGATTGGATTACACTGTTTTTTATGATCTGAAGCCGGAATTCAAAAAAGAGTCCGGGCACTAACCCTTGCCTAACCCCGGTTTCCGGATAAGGATAAACTCTTCATCCTCAGCCCCCAAACTTTTAAAAAAAGCATGGACACCCGGTAAACTGCTCCCCTCAAAATCAAAAATCGAGGGCCGGGAATTGAATTCCCGGAAAAAATCAAAGAAAAACCGGGTCATGGCCTCACGGGTAAATCCTTCAGGGGTAGTGGTGGAAAAAAGATAATGAAACCTATTGTTCCATAAAATCAACAAAATCAGCGAAAGACATTTCTCGCCATCAAAAACCCCAAATCGAAATATATTTTCCTGAAAATGTGGGTGCCCCGATAGCCGGAGGATAATTTTTGATTCTTTGGAGTCTGGTTTCCAGC
>JBIKMV010000150.1:0-7018 GCA_044359055.1 Catalimonadaceae bacterium | reverse complement strand
TCTATATACAAAGAGTTTCCGCCCCGGTTGGTGTTTACAAACCGAATGATGGTCTTCTGATTTGCCAGGGAAAGCAGCGAAATGGTATCAGTTCTCCACTCTGAAGAGGAGGCGGGAATAAACCTGTTGGTTCGGGCGCCTACCGTGGAAAGAGCCAATCCCCCTTTTTTATATCCGAGAGATTGGAAAGTAATACCACAATCGGACGAAGCAAGGACTTCCAGCGTATCTGCCCTGCTTGTACCGGAAGCATAGGCGAGATCGAAGACCAGAGCCGGGTTTGCGTTCCCTGAAAAATCTACAATAGAGGCATTCAGAATATCCTTTTGGCCAGAAGTGAGATATCCGAAATTGTCCATTAAAGCTGTATTGGTGCTGAAACCCTGCGGCCCGGCTACAGAGGTACTTCTGGCCCAGGTACGGCCATTGTCAGGGTTTTGGGTTTCCCATCCGGATGGGGGGAAAAGGGTGAGCTGGAAATTCTGTGTCAGGGAAGAAGTCGAAGCAGGGGTAGTCCGAAAGGTGGTTTTAACCGAATCGTTGATCACATTAAGATCACCCTGGGTCTGAACCCAGGAAGTGAAGTTGTAGTTTGTAGAAGCTGTGAGGTTAATTCCCTGAGAAAAGGTCACTTCAACAGAATCACCGGGGGCGAGGGCATTGCTTAATGGCTGACTGACAGCGGCATTATTGCCAATTTTGTAGAAAAGTGTACAACTTGAAATGGCAGCTGTTCCCCTGTTTCTCACCATAACCTTCACGGGGTGATTGGAGAAAGAAGGACAGGGGTATGTGGTCTGGGGTCTAGGAGAAAGAAGCCTGGAAACCGAAAGATCATTGGGAATAGCGCAGCCCACCAAACCCGCAAACTTTCGGATTGCAGTAGCCCTTCTGCCCTTCTGCCCGTTTGACATTACTGCTCGCACCGAAAACCACTCTGTGGCAGCAACATTGTAGGGTATGGTGGCGGTTAAACCGGACACGGTGGTTACGGAATCCATATATTGGGCACCCAGGCGGCTGATTTCATAACGGCTTACACCGGAAACCGCATTCCATGCAAGGGTAACCGAATCAACGCAGGCCTTCAATACCCGGATGTTGGAAGGAAGACGGGTAATGGTAAAGGTTCTTTCCGTGTAACTGGTATCAGCACCTCTGACCAAACGCATCAATACACGACCTGAATTAACATTCGTAGGCACTGTCCAGCTGAACTGACGGTTGGCTCCGGCCTGGCTGGAAGAAATACTGACCCATGTGGCCCCGCTATCAGCAGAATAGGCAAGTTGAAATGGATTGGTGGTTCCAAATGCATCCCAGCGGATGATTTCAATTTCTCCTGGAACCATTCCCTCGCCGCCAATGGGATAGGTAAGCTTGACAACGGAAGATTCAAATTGATACACCACAAAAAACTTTTGGGGTCCCAGTGGAACGGATTTTCCGCGAACAACCAATTGGTAGGTACCGGCAACGGGCGATTCTACACTGATTTGCTCCATATTATTTAGGTCATCTATTCCCTTTGATGCGGGTGAAGTCAGGGAAGTGACATCAGGAGAAGAATTGAGAACCCATGGAAGGAAAACCTGGCTGGAGCTTGCTTTCAGCCTGGCATCCAGATTGTTGACAAGTGAAACCGTTGAGGTAGGATCACCGGCAGGATCAGTCCAGTATACCATAATTTTTGCCTGAAGGGTTCCGGCCGGAATGGCAATCGGAAATACAACAGAGTCACCCTGACCCACATTACCTGTCCGATAGCGATTTTCTTCAATGGTTTTCTCTGCCCTGCGGGCATTCACCATTCCCCAACCATATTCAAAATCAGGGCCGGTACGGCCGCGGTCATCTGCTGTATTCAGCAAAATGGCCTTTATCAGTCCACCGTTGGGATTGGCTTCATTTTTCAGCTCTCTCCAGGCCTGATACAATTGAGCCGTGATTCCGGCAATTCCGGGACAGGCAGCGCTGGTTCCGCCTCCGGGAGAATAGGTAAAGTTTTCGTCAGTAGACATTTGATTGGCCCCATTGGCACAGATATCCGGCTTAATTCTTCCATCCGGGGCAGGACCTCGGGAGCTGGATGTTTCCAGTGCTCCGCTGGCATTGGTATTACCGACTGCGATCACATTTTTTCCCACCTTGTAGCCTCCTGTAATGTTTCCCCACCCGGAACCTGCACCATACCCGCAGTTTCCCGAACCATTGTTTCCACCCGAAAAAACAAAATTCAGCATACTGTTATCCAGCAACTTATCATCACCATCCTGTGTGGTGGATGTATAAGAATTGCACCCTTGCGAATAGCTGGTTGAGGTAATAACTGAGCCATAATTATTATAATTCTGAACTGCATTGTTAATCTGAGGATAAACACCGATATCAAAAAGATTCAAAAACGCTCCGTCGGCCATTCCCCGATAGCGAGGATCCAGATTGCCGGCTCCCACTGCAATGCCGGAGCACATGTCTCCGTGGGTACCCTGATTGGTATTGGTTAAATCTCTTAGCCGGCCCTTAAAGTCAATATGCGGCCCAATGTTTCCATCGTCGGCCAGACTGATGGCCACTCCTTTTCCATTATATTTCATTCCGCCTGCATAGTCTACATTGATGGCATTGCTGCGGTGCAAACTCTTTCCGGGGGTATCGTCTTTTACAGGCACTCCCGGATCAAGTTCCAAGATTTTCACAAAAGGCAAATTTGCCAGTTCACTGATCCGGCCGGCTTTTATACGAATGATGATGGTGGATTCTGATGATCCCTTTTTCAGAATTTTACCAAACCGGCTGAGTCGCTCCTCAAGCCTTGTCTGTGCAACAGCCCTGAATGCGACAACCTGAATGTCTACTTCGGTCAGGGCATTCTCATTCCGGGTTTGCCAAGAAAAAAGCTCCCTGTTGATCTTATTCCGAAGCGCATATTTCAGAACTTTTTCCGGAGCAAAGTTCAGCAAATCGCCTTTGTTGAAATTTTCAGGAAAGGCCAAAATCCAGGCCCTTTCGGGGATATATCCTTCTTTTTTAATTCCCAAATCGGCCATATTTTGCCAGGCGGCCGGGGCAGGATGTTGCCTGAACTGTACCAGACGGTAGTAATACCCATCGGCAATATCTTCAGCAGGAATTGCACTTGTTGCAAATACTTCCGGTGTCATGGCCTGACTGCGCTCCGCAAAGGGATACAGGTTGATGTCCTTCAGTTTTTCAGACGAAGGCTCCGGTTTCTGGGCATATATGCAGTGGAAAAGCAGAAAAAGACAAAAAGTGAGGCTATGTCTGTGCATAAAAATTTTTTAGCAGTTGGTGAAACAGAACAAAAAGTCAAAAAAAATGGAAATTGTTTTTCCGGTTCAAAATAATGCAGAAAAAATAAACGAATTGTATTCTCCTTAAAATTTCAATATTAAAGAAGTAACCCGGCCAGACCTGAACTAGTTTTGAAGTGGGCAAATTTTCCATTTATCAGGTTGTTTCAATTGCTGTTTTCAAAACCCTTGAAAATGCCAATCCATCTTCAGAAAAAAAACCGGGAACCGAAAAAGCCGGTTCCCGGTTGGGAAATATTCTCTTCTCATGGGGGCGCTTTGCCAAATTTGGGTTTCAGGAATTTCAAAAAACCGAAGGCAAGCAGGCACCGGAGGACCTGGTTTTGATTTTTAATTCTTCACAAAGGTGCCTTTGGATTTGGTCTTATTTCCTGACCAAACCAGAACATGATAAACACCTGCCGGAAGGCCGGAAGTAGAAATAGACAGCACCTCTGGGTTCTCACCGGGCTCCAGTTCATACATCAGGCTTCCCAGATTGTTGTAAATCATGAAGCGGCTGATTTTTTGGCTTCCCATAGAAACATTGAGTAGGTCAGAAACCGGATTGGGAAAAAGCTGAATTTCGGAATCCGAAAGGAAATCCGCGGCAGAAACAAATATCTGCTGGGTACAGGCACTTTTCGATTTGCAACCATTGGCATAGGTTACTTCCACACAATACTCAGCCGTTTCGGTAATGGTATAGGTTGATGCATTTGCCCCGGATACGGGCGATCCGTTTTTAAACCATTGGTATGCTGTACCTGTAACTGCGGTGAGAATATTGCCATTGGCAGCATAAGTAGCCTGCGGGTTTGCCAGGACATTCACAGCCCGGATATCGGTTTTCAAACAACCGAAAGCAGAGTAGGAATACACCAGGTTTACAGATCCGGTATTTGCCGACAAAAAGGCACCGGACGCACTGACACCCGGACCAGTCCAGTTTCCGCCTGCCGGGGTACCGGAAAGCTGAGCCTGTGCATTGGCACATACTACAGTATCCAATCCGGCATTCACCTGCAAATTGATTATGGCAATCTTCTTGCCTTTTGAAAATACCTGATTGCTGGTAAGACAATTCCCCGAAACACTCAGGCGGAGGCGTACAGAATCGGTAGAAAGCAAATTATTGATGGTAAGTGTACTGGTAGTTTGGCCGGCAATCTGAGTAAGGTTTTTAAACCAGGCATACTGCGGACTGCTTCCTCCGGCAAGATTGTTGGTGGAGGTAAAAGTTACATCCACTCCGGTACAGGAAGTATCATTCAGGGCATTGGATTCAATCAAAGAAACAGGCGTTTTCTTCAGATTTACGATTATCTGAACCTGGTTGGATGTATCCACATTGGGTGTTCCGCAGGAAAGAGAAGAAGTCAGCACCACAGAAAACAAATCACCGTTGGCCGGATTGGGAAAATTGAGCGTCTGACTCGTCGCTCCAGTGATTTGCTGATTGTTTCTCAGCCATTTGTAGGTTGGGCTTGTGCCGCCATTCTGAGGGCTGGAGGAAAGCTGTACCGCCACACCTTCGCAAAGGACGGTGGATGATGCAGACGCAGTAATCTGAGCAGGTAAAATTTGGGTAACAGAGACAGACTGGTTGGATGACTGCCCGTTGCCGCAAGCATTTACCCCTGTCACGGTGATGTTACCGGATGTATTGCCAAAACGAACGGTTACTGAGTTGCCATTGTTCGCAGTTTGAAAAACAGCACCGGAAGGCAGGGTCCAAAGGTATGAAACAGCTCCGGCAATGGCCGGTATCTGATACACTTTGTTGCTGTCACCCGGGCAGAAGGTACTACCACCCTGAATTGCAGCCGCAGCTGAGGGCAAACCTTTTATTTTTGGTGCGTTGATTACTACACTACTGGTTCTCACAGGGTTAGAACTCACAATTCTGAGTTTATAGCCAGTGCCGGATGCGGTATTCAGGGGAATGGTGGCGTTGATGGTGGCATTGCCTGTTGATGAGACTGTACCGATGGAAACCGGACTGAGAAATTGTCCTGAAGCATTGGAGAGCTGAAGCGTGAAAATATTTCCGGCATTGAAGGTGGTGCCGGAGGGGGCCACAGCCACCTGAAAAGACTGACCTGAACAAACGGCAGTATCGGTGGCTGTGGTTCCGATGTTGGCTACCGAGGGCTCAATTATCCGGAAACTGGCATTGGAAACATCAAAAAACACATTTTCAAAAGACTCCACCATGATCCTGCATGTATTGGAAACCACAAACGGAACCAGAATTGTTTCACTTCCGTCATTGGTTACCGAGTCTTTTACCAGTATAGTAAAACTGGTGCCGCCGTTGGTGGACAACCATATTCTAACTCTGGGTGAGTTGAAGGGTGAAAGATTGGTTTTTCCAACTCTCCATGTAACGGTTTGGCTGGAGCCTCCCTCCCATACCACAGAAGCAATATTGGGTGTCAAAACCTGAAAAGCGCCACCAGCGGTATCCGAAGTCATCTGCAAGGTGGTAGAAACAACACCTCCCGCACCGGCATTGTTATCCCGGACTGTAAGTTTAAAGTTTAAATTCCTCTTTGTTGTTGGAAGCCTTTCGCCGGTAGAACTTGTATTGGCCACAATATTGGGCAGTCTGGGAAAAAACCTGGTTTGCGAAGCTACGGGAGTTATTGACCTAAAAAGGGGCGCATTTCCGGTGGGATTGGACAGGGTGGAGGCAGGTCCCAGGTCGTTTTGCTCCCAGCAATAGGTCAGAGCATTTCCATCCGGATCTGTGGCCGAAGGAGCAGTTAATTTAAAAGGTGTGGAAATGGGAATAACCCGGGTTCCGGGGATAGCAGGCACAACAGGAGGATTGTTGCCGGTGGTTTGCTTAACTGCACAACTATTTCCTCCCCCTGTATTGGAAAAGGCAATGATTTGTTCATAGCTTCTAAAATGAAAATAAGCATCTGAATTAGACTGAACATTATCTGTAGAGCAAATACCTGCATAGGCCATGATGGTTGTACCACTACCTGGCTCATAGGCGGCAGTAGAAGCCCTGTTTCCTCCCCCACAGCTGCCAGCTTCCGAATTGAAAGTATGATCACCTCCGAACTGATGCCCGATTTCGTGGGCCACATAGTCGACATCAAAAGGATCGCCAACAGGACTGGGAGAGCCGGTAACCCCCTGAGCCTTGGCATTGGACGAACAAACACTTCCTTTTGAAGCAATTCCACCTCCACCGGTACTGAATACATGGCCGATATCATAATTGGCACTTCCGATTACGCTGGTCAGGGTACTCTGATTTTGACCGAGCATGGTCCCTCCACTGCTGTTTGAATAAGGATCACTACTGGCATTGGTATAAATCAGCAGATTGTTATTGGCAATCAAAGTCATCCGAATACAAACTTCTTTTTCATACACACCGTTTATGCGGTTCAGAGAAGTTACTATAGCAGAGGCAGCCTGCGTAGCTCCGCCGTGAAATGAGGTATATTCTCCGGTACAGGCAATGGCAATCCGATAAACCCTCCGTGTTCCCCCTGTAGCCAAAACTGACTCAGTTTGAGGCCCGCCAGGAATAGCTGTTTCGGCTTCATTTCCGAAACTGCATACGAACTGCTTCCCCGCGGCTGCCGCATCAAAATCACTTTTCAAATACACTTGATACTGATAGTCATTTTCTGAAAATACAGGGTCTGCAAACCAGGTGCCCTTTTTACCAATGACCA
>JBIKMV010000149.1:0-7106 GCA_044359055.1 Catalimonadaceae bacterium | reverse complement strand
TCTGAAAGCTGGTTTGCGCAACCTGCTGAAGACACGGACATTTACCGCTTCTGTCAGGGCTTCTTCAGGTACCTGAAACAATCGGGCTGCTTCTTTTACAAAAACCGACCGCCTGATAACATCCGGCACCAGACTGATGGTTTCCACAATGGATTCGATTCCTTCAGCTTTTTTAATCGGGTCCAGAAGGGCCTCTTCTGCAAAAAGCCCCGCTTTAAATGCAATAAAGTCCCGGGTGTGATTTTTCAGGTATTCTTCAAGTGCCTCAGAACCAAAGTTTTTGGCATAGCTGTCAGGATCGTTGCCATCCGGTAAAACCACTGCCCGCACATTCAGACCGGAAGCCACAATCAGGTCTATACCCCGGAGCGAAGCCTTTATGCCGGCTTTATCACCGTCAAATAATAGGGTAATGTTATGGGTAAAACGCCCGATCAGCTTAATCTGTCCTTCGGTAAGTGATGTGCCGCTGCTGGCCACCGTATTCTGTATGCCGGACTGATGCATGGAAATGACATCCATGTACCCCTCAGTCAGATAGCAAAGGTCGGCTGCCCTTATTGCCTGCCTTCCCTGAAATAAGCCATAAAGCGCCTGGCTTTTGTCGTAAAGCGGACTTTCGGGGCTGTTGATGTATTTGGGTTGGTTTTTATCGCTACCCAGCATTCGGGCCCCAAAGCCGATTACCTTTCCTGAAACATTGTGAATAGGAAAAGTTACGCGTCCTCTGAAACGGTCATATACCTTCCCGCTTTCTTCATTTCTGACCAGCAGGCCTGCTTTTTCCAGATTTTCCGGATTGTACTGTTTATCGGTTGCCGATTTCAGCAGGGCATCCCAGTCTGAAAGGGCATATCCAAGGCCAAATTGTTCGATAATGTCGGCCCGCAGGCCCCGCTCTTTCAGATAGCTGAGCCCGATGGACTTACCCTCCTCTGATTCGTGCAGATTGTGATGAAAAAATTCTTGGGCATAGGCCACTACAATCTGAAGGGCCTCTTTTTCCGATTGTCTTACATAATCTTCGGCAATGGCCTCCTTGCTTTCCTCTAAAGCAATCTGATACTTTTTGGCCAGAAACCGGATGGCTTCCACATAAGAAAGCGATTCGATTTCCATTACAAAACTGATGCCGTCGCCCCCTTTTCCGCAGCCGAAGCACTTGTAAATTCCTTTTACCGGATTTACTTTAAATGAGGGAGTTTTCTCATCGTGGAAAGGACAGCAGGCCTCAAAATTTACCCCCTTTTTTTTCAGGGTAACATATTCCCCCACAAGGCCAGTAATTTCTACGGCGGCATTGACTTTTTCAATACTAGATTTGGAAATGGCCATGGAAAAAAAAAGAGGTCAAAAATACAAAATGTAAGGGCAATCCCAAACCTTTTTCTGCCCGCTTCTCCGGGGTGCTCGATGTCGGATTTATTGGATTTCAGGAGAAAATCAGGCCATTTACTGCCAGATTTTTTCCAACCTGAATCAAAAAAGCTTTGCCCCTAATTTTTTGAAAATGAGGGACTGATGAAGATTGAGGATCTGCAAAATTATTTTTGTCATAGCCCCATTAAAAAAAGCGTATTATGTTTGACCCGCCTATTTTTACTCTTAAGCAAAAAATGATATCTCAAGCCCCTACCGAGGTTAAAGATTGGTTAGACCAAATGGTCCATCACTTTGGCCCGAAAGAAGTGTATTGGTGCGACGGCAGTCCAGAAGAATACGACCGCATGTGCAATCAACTGGTCAACAAAGGAACTTTCATCCGGCTAGACCCCGTAAAGCGCCCCAACAGTTTTGCCTGTTTCAGCGATCCGAGCGATGTAGCCCGGGTAGAATCCAGTACTTATATATGTACCCGCAGGAAAGCAGATGCCGGTCCAACAAACAACTGGATGGAACCGCGGGAGATGAAAAATCTCCTGGAAGACCTAACCCGGGATTCCATGAAAGGCAGAACCATGTATGTCATTCCATTCTGCATGGGTCCTGTGGGTTCAAAATATTCCCGTTATGGCATACAGATTACTGACAGCGAATATGTGGTGGTCAGTATGAAAATCATGACCCGCATGGGCCGGCAGGTAATGCAATATATCAATGAAGATGCCGTAAAGTGTGTGCATACGCTGGGCGCACCGCTTGCCGATGGGCAACATGATGTTCAGTGGCCTTGCAATCCCAAAACTAAATACATCACCCATTTCCCGGAAGAGCGCCTGATTATCTCTTACGGAAGTGGATATGGGGGTAATGCATTGCTAGGTAAAAAGTGCTTTGCACTTCGTATTGCCAGTTATCTGGGTCAGGAACAAGGCTGGCTCGCTGAGCATATGCTTATTCTTGGGGTGGAAAATCCTGAAAAGGAAAAAACCTATGTAGCAGCAGCTTTTCCAAGTGCCTGCGGAAAAACCAATTTTGCCATGATGATTCCACCGGCTGGACTGGAAGGATGGAAAGTGAGCACCGTAGGCGATGATATTGCCTGGATTCACAAAGGCGAAAACGGAAAATTGTTTGCCATAAATCCTGAGGCCGGCTACTTTGGCGTGGCTCCGGGAACCAATGCCAAAACCAATCCCAATGCCATAGCCACCATCAAGGCCAATACCATTTTCACCAATGTGGCCCTTACCTCAGACGGAGATGTATGGTGGGAAGGCCTCACCTCCGAAGTGCCCGATGGCCTTACCGACTGGCAGGGAAATCCCTATGATAAAAATTCCGGAAAACCTGCCGCCCATCCCAACTCAAGGTTCACAGCCCCGGCAAGCCAGAATCCTGCCCTGGATGAAAATGCTGAGAATCCCGACGGCGTTCAGATTAAGGCGTTCATTTTCGGCGGAAGAAGAAGCAATTCTGTTCCTCTTGTTTATCAAGCCTTCAACTGGAACTTTGGCGTTTATATCGCCGCTACAATGGGCAGCGAAATGACGGCAGCCGCTTTTGGTGAAATCGGAAAAGTGAGACGCGACCCTTTTGCCATGCTGCCTTTCCTGGGTTACCACATGGGCGATTATTTCAACCACTGGCTTCAGTTCGGCCGCGATTTGCCCAATGCTCCCCGGATTTTTGCGGTTAACTGGTTCAATAAAAACAAAGATGGTCAGTTCATCTGGCCGGGATTCGGGCAAAATACCCGCGTACTGAAATGGATAGTAGAACGCTGCCAAGGAAAAGTCTCCGCTGTAGAGTGCCCCATTGGCTGGAGGCCCCGCTACATGGATATTGACTGGAAGGGTCTTGAGAGCTTTTCTAAAGACGATTTCAACCAAATCATGGCAGTAGACCGGGAACTCTGGAAACAGGAATTGCTGGGACACGAAGAACTTTTTGAGAATCTTTATGACCGCATTCCAAAGGAATTCCTCTTCATGAAGGAGCTACTGCTTTCTGCCCTATGGCGCTCCCCCGAAAAGTGGAGTCAGGCACCGGAAAATGTCTGAAAGGTAAAGGCGGCGAAAACAAAATAATTCCCGGATTTACTGGGATTTCGAAAGGCTGATTCCTTTTTTTGTAAGGAATCAGCCTTTTTCTTTTCAGCATCATGGGTGTCTTTTTCTTAAAAATCAGAGACTGCCTTTTCAGGAAAAATTTGATTTTTGGATTTTGGAAAGGTTAGGTAATCTGCCATTCGCCTTTCATTGGTCTAAAAAAAGCTTAAAAAAAGAGGGTCATATCTCTTGAATTATTGATTTTAAGAAAAAATCCATTTCCTTGCCGCATCAATTTATTAAAACCAAGTTTAAAAATCAATGAATAAATCTCTTGCCATTGCTGCTGCCTTGTTTTGTTCAACCGGGCTTGCCTTCGCCGGCGGATTTCAGGTTGCGCTTCAGGGGCAGCGACAAATCGGAATGGGTCACACCGGAGTCGGTCTGGCTTATGATGCTTCCAGTATTTTTTTCAATCCCGGAAGTCTCTCCTTTACCAAAATGAATAATGTAACTTTTGGCGGAAGTGTAATCCGTTCAAGGGTGGCATATCTTGCACCCCAGGGCGTTTATGGTCCAAACAACTATACCGCCATGACCCAAAGTCCTTTGGGTACACCCTTTACCTTCTATGCCAGTTATGGATTGAAAGACACCGACTTTAAATTCGGATTGGGTGTGTACACACCTTTCGGCAGTTCCGTGAAATGGGCCGACGACTGGAAGGGTTACAGTGTGCTTCAGGAACTGAAATTGCAGTCCATTTTTTTTCAGCCTACTGTTAGCTACAAGTACAAAAGCATCGGAATAGGGGTTGGCTTTGTGTATGCCATGGGCTCAGTAAATCTGCGTCGGGGCATCGGTTCGCTGGCTGGAGCCAATGGCTTTTCTTCAGCTGAACTTGACGGCAATGCCAATGGAATCGGATTCAATGCCGGCATTCACATAGAAGCCACAGAAAAGTTTTCCATCGGGTTGAATTACCGATCTCAGGTGGACATGAAAGTAGATGGAGGAGATGCCAAATTCAATGTTCCGGCTTCAGCAATAACTCTGGGGCGCTTCCCTTCCGGAGGAACCAAATTCGATGCTACCCTGCCGCTTCCAGCTACTGCAAGTCTTGGCCTGGGATATAAGGTGACCAACAATTTTACTTTGGCATTTGATTACAATTATGTCTTTTGGTCTGCTTACAAAGAGTTGAAATTTAACTATGAAAAACCCGTAAACGGCGCAACTTCATCAGCTTCACCACGCAATTATCGGGATGCTTCTATTTTCAGAATTGGGGCAGAATATGTATTAAAGGAAAAACTTGCCATCAGGGCGGGCTATTACTTCGACCAGACCCCGGTAAAAATCGGGTACATGACCCCTGAAACACCCGATGCCAACCGGAATTGCTTCACTTTCGGTTTGGGTTATAAAATTTCAGACAAATTATCAGCCGATGCTTCCTTTTTGTTTATAGAAGGAACGGAGCGGCTTCAAAATCAGGCCGATATTCCGTCCGAAAATCAGGATAGTTTTTTGGCAGGAACCTACAAACTACGGATTCTGGTTCCCGGCATTTCATTCAGTTATAAATTTTAATCATCATCATTGAAAATTATGAAACTTTTTAATTTCAGTTCTTTATTTTCTGTACTGGGCCTGGCAGCTCTTGTTTCTTGCGATCCCAAGCTTGAAGCCCCACAGCCCTCTGCTGATGGTAAGATAGACATGAGCAATTATATCGCCATTGGAAATTCCCTCACTGCAGGGTATGCCAGCAACGGATTGTATCTGGCAGGGCAGCAGGTGGCGTATCCTGTTCTTATTGCACAGCAATTCAAATTAGCCGGTGGAGGTGATTTTTATGCACCCTTATTCGATGCCGATCAGGCCGATGGGACAGGCTATTTGAGATTGGATGGATTTCTGAGTCCCACTTCTCCCATCCTTACAAGTGTTCCAGGGAGTCCTAACGCAGTTTTGGGCAAGTCACCCTTTGCCTACAATGCCAGCCTCAATCCGGACTCTATCGTTCTGAAGCCCTATTCAGGTTCCAAAATAAATAATTTCGGGGTTCCGGGAGTCCGGGTGGCAGATATCCAGCAGCCGGGATATGGCTGGCCAAATTCCTATTTCGGCCGCATGCTTACCGATGTTGAAAAGGCTACAAAATCCTATTCGGCAAAAGTTCTGGAGCAAAATCCAACTTTCTTTTCCTGCTGGTTGGGTAACAATGATGTTTTGGGGTATTCTACGGCCGGGGGCTCAGCTCTATTGGCTACTATCACCCCAAAGGCTGATTTTCAGGCAAAATACAATAAACTAATATCAGACCTTGTGAATTTGCCAACCAAACCCAAAGGCGTTCTTGCCAATATTCCGGATGTAACGGCAATTCCCTTTTTCACCACAGTGGGTCCGGGGGTAAAGGCTGCATTGCCTTCCGGAGTGCCGGCCTTTTATGAATTCAAGTTTGACTCCGTTTTCAATAAGGTTGCTGCCATTCTGGCCAATCCGGCCAATCCGGGTGTAACCGTTTTGGATACCACCAAAGGAAGTCCGGTCCTTACTTCAAAAATTGCAACACTCAATCCCATTACGGGAAATTATGATGGCGATGTGTTTTTTACCCTTACCTTTTCGCCCTATGCAGGAGATTTGGGCAAGCCACGGGGAACAGCCTGGAGAAACATCATCAAGACACTTGTAAAGCAATTTAATCTTCCTCCTGCTACAGAGAATGCCATTTGGTTTAATTCAGGCCTGGATACAACACAGCCATTCGGGTTTTCATTCCGCAATCCGGTTCCTGATGTTTATGTGCTGAACAGCCAGGAAAGCGCCACAGCCAAAACAGCAGTAGCCGATTTCAATCAAATCATCAAGGCTGCAGCAGATGCAAACGGTTTGGCTTTTGTAGATGCCAATTACTTTTTGAAAGAAATAACCAAAGGCTCCTACTTCGATGCCATTTCAACCAATGCTTCTTTTCTTTCGGGTGGTGCATTTTCTCTCGACGGGGTTCATTTAACACCCAGGGGCAATGCTTTGGCAGCGAACGAGTTCATCAAAGCCATTAATTTTAAGTACAATTCAAAAATTACCGTTCTCAATCCAGGTCAGTTCAAGGGCGTGACCTTCCCTTAATTTTTGATAGAATGTAAGCTACGGAAATGGCTGCTTTTCAGAGCAGCCATTTTTTTTTGTTATAGATTATACTGGAAATGAGGTAGATGGAATAATTTCACAAAATATTTTCAAAAAAGTTCTTGCTGGTAAAAAAAATACTACGACTTTTGCACTCCCATTTTGGACAGAGGCGGAGGAAAGAGGGGTAAAAAGATGGTGTAGAGAGAATCTGGCGGGCGCAGTCAGAAGGAAAGGAAGAGAGAGAGCTGACGAGGCTGAGGAGCCGATAAGTCAGTACAGGTAGCTGAAAGAGAGTAGGCTGCAGAGTTCTTAGAATAAGTAGAGAAGGCATATAGCGGAACCCTTTTTTGTAGAGATACAGGGAAGAAGAAGACCGATAAAATCTTTGGAGAGCAGACAAACAGTGCCGGAGGAGTGAAGCCACGCGAGTGGTGGAATTTTGAGGCAAAAAACAATACAATGGAGAGTTTGATCCTGGCTCAGGATGAACGCTAGCGGCGGGCCTAATACATGCAAGTCGAACGCAGTAGC
>JBIKMV010000018.1:0-23762 GCA_044359055.1 Catalimonadaceae bacterium | reverse complement strand
GAACTGGGGGTTCCGGTAGAAGAATTCATATACGCCGATGCCTATTGCGGGGGAATAAAAGACAACCGCAAGCTGAAAGCCGTGGTAGCAGGGGGTTCTTCGGTGCCCATTTTGCCTGCCGACCTCATCCTGAAAACTGCCGCCGGCGAAGACAGGCTCATGACCTACGAGTCGCTGGCAGACGGAGGATTTGCCTCCGGGACCATGCTCGGTTCGGGTGGATTTATTGTGATGGACGAAACCACTTCAATTGTAAAAAATCTCTGGAATTTTGCCCGATTCTACCACCATGAAAGCTGCGGTCAATGCAGCCCATGCCGCGAAGGAACAGGCTGGATGGAAAAAATCCTGCACAAAATTGTGCATGGCCATGGCGAAATGAAAGACATAGAATTGCTTTGGGACCTCCAGCGAAAAATTGAGGGTAATACCATTTGCCCATTGGGCGATGCCGCTGCCTGGCCCGTTGCCTCCGCCATCCGCCACTTCAGACAAGAGTTTGAGGAATGTGTGATGGAAGAAAAAATTTAAAATAGTATTCAGTTTTGAGAAATCAGTTTTAAGTGAAAAGGGATGGCAGAATATAAGTTAAAGGAGAGGACATTTCAATTTTCCGTTTCAGTGATTCGGTATTTTTCTGCTATCCCGCTCAATCCTGAATTTTTGTTCCTGAAAAAACAGATTTACCGGAGTTCTGCTTCTGTAGGAGCCAATGTAGTTGAAGGTTCGGCCGGAGCAACTAAAAAAGAATTGATCCGGTACCTGTACATTGCTCTCAGAAGTTCAAATGAAACCACTTACTGGTTAAAACTAATCCGGGAAATCTTTGATAACTTAAAAAATCAATCTAAGGATGATTTGATTGCTGAATCAGAAGCAATTGCCAGAATCCTTGGAAAATCTCTGGTAACATTAAGGAATGCAAACACTTAAAACTGATTACCAATAACCAACAACTTTTCATGCTGAAAGTAACCATAGACGGCCAAACCATAGAAGTACCTGAGGGAACTACCATTTTGCAGGCAGCCAGAATGCTGGGGCCCGATGCAGCACCGCCCACGATGTGCTACTATTCCAAACTGGAAACCAGCGGAGGGTATTGCCGCACATGTATTGTGAAGGTAACCAAAGGCTCTGAAAAGGATCCCCGTCCCATGCCCAAGCCGGTGGCATCATGTCGCACCATGGTAATGGATGGCATGGAAGTACAAAACCAAAGCTCTCCGGAGTTGCTCGAAGCCCGGAAGGGAGTGGTGGAATTTCTTTTGGCCAATCATCCGCTGGATTGCCCTATATGCGATCAGGCCGGAGAGTGTCACCTGCAAGACCTGAGCTTCGAACACGGAATAGAATCTACACGCTACGAATTTGAGCGCCGGACTTTCAAAAAAATTGATCTGGGCCCCTATATTCAACTCCATATGACGCGCTGCATTCTATGCTACCGCTGTGTAAAAGTAGCAGACCAACTTACACCTCAGCGGTATCACGGGGTAATGAACCGGGGTGATGTAGCTGAAATTTCCACCTACATCGAAAAAGCAATTGACAATGATTTTTCGGGAAATGTAATAGATGTTTGTCCTGTGGGCGCATTGACCGACAAGACCTTCCGGTTTAAAAGCCGGGTTTGGTTTACTAAGCCATCTGATGCCCATCGCAACTGCGATAAGTGCTCCGGAAGGGTTACCCTATGGTACAAAGGCGATGATGTCCTCAGGGTTACAGGCCGCAAAAATGAATTCGGCGAAGTCGAAGATTTTATTTGCAATACCTGTCGCTTTGAGACAAAAAGAACTGCAGACTGGGAAATTGAAGGCCCAACCAAGGTTGACCGAAAGTCTGTCATCTCTGCAAACCACTACTCCGGCAACACAGTAATTCCGGACTTTGCCTTCAAGGTGGCTGAAGACAACAAAAAAATCGATGATTCTCCTAAAGGCTCCAACCTACTGGCCATGAAAAACTGATGGATGTATATTTCTTTCTTGCCAAAGCGGTCATCATTCTGCTCATTTTCGGCATCACCCTGCTGATTGCCACTTACTCTACCTATGCAGAGCGCAAGGTGGCTGCCTTCATTCAGGACAGGCTAGGACCCAATCGTGCAGGCCCCTGGGGATTGCTGCAGCCCATTGCCGATGCCGGAAAAATGTTCTTCAAAGAAGACTTTATTCCCGCAAATGCCAGCAAGTGGCTTTTCATTGCAGGCCCTTCTCTGGCCATGCTTACAGCTTGTCTCACCTCCTGTGTAATTCCCTTCGGGGGCACCCTTGACCTGAATTTTCTTGGCATAAGCGAATTGGTTCCCGTTCAGGGCATCGATGTCAACATCGGTATTTTGTATGTTTTCGGATTGGTTTCACTGGGTGTTTACGGTGTGATGATCGGGGGCTGGGCATCCAACAACAAGTTTTCTCTGCTGGGAGCCATCAGAGCCGCATCCCAAAATATCAGTTACGAACTGGCGATGAGTCTCTCCATCATTGCCATCATCATGATTACCGGCAGCCTCAGCATCAGTCAGATTGTAGCCGATCAGGATGCTTTTTACAAATGGAATGTATGGAGACAGCCTGTCGGATTCATCATTTTTCTGGTTTGCGCTTTTGCAGAATGCAACCGCACTCCTTTTGACCTTCCGGAGTGCGAAACAGAACTGATTGGGGGATACCATACCGAATACAGTTCCATGAAACTGGGCTTTTACCTGTTTGCAGAATACATCAATATGTTTGTCTCCTCAGCGGTGATTTCGGCCCTGTATTTCGGTGGTTATCATTTCCCCGGAGAAGGCCTGGTAGCAGAACTTTTACCCCAGGGTGCATTGGGTCACAATCTGCTTACACTGATAGGTGTGCTGGTTTTTTTCTCTAAAATTCTGTTTTTCATTTTCTTTTTCATGTGGGTAAGGTGGACCATTGCCAGATTCCGCTACGATCAGTTAATGAACCTTGGATGGAAATCTCTGATTCCACTTTCTATTGCCAATATTCTGTTAACCGGCGTGATTGTTCTGTTTTTAAATTCATAATCAGATGCAGTTAACCTCAAGAGCAAAAAGAGTTTCGAATAAAAAACTGAGTCTGGGCGAAAGGCTTTACCTCCCTGCTATCGTGGGTGGGCTCGGGATTACCATCAAGCACTTTTTCAGAAAAAAAGTAACCATCAACTATCCTGAAGAACAAAGGCCAATGAGTTCAGTATACCGTGGCCTGCATGTGCTGAAGCGGGATGAAGAAGGCCGAGAGCGCTGCACAGCCTGCGGTCTTTGTGCAGTGGCCTGTCCGGCAGAAGCCATCTCCATGGTGGCAGCCGAAAGAAAACCGGGTGAAGAAAACCTGTACCGCGAAGAAAAATATGCCGCCGTTTACGAAATAAATATGTTGCGCTGCATTTTCTGCGGGCTCTGCGAAGAAGCCTGCCCAAAATCGGCCATATACCTGCAAAGTGATAAACTGGCTCCATCTTTTTTTGATCGCTCAGATGTGATCTACGGAAAAGACCGCCTGGTGCAATCCATGGAAACCATCAAAACTGCCAAATCTCTCAAATCGGGTCTGACCACTTCCGAACGCTATGCGGACAAAGTTTGGAAAGACGGAAAATATTGAAAATCAATGGTTTTAAATCTGTTTTATTTCCTTTCGTTTCTGGCCATACTCAGTGCAGTCATGGTGGTGGTTTCCAAAAACCCCATTCATTCGGTTCTGTATCTGATTCTCACCTTTTTCACACTTTCAGGTCATTATTTTACCCTGAATGCGCAGTTTATCGGAGTGGTGAATCTGATTGTGTATGCGGGGGCCATCATGGTCCTTTTCCTGTTTACAATTATGTTTCTGAATTTGAAAGACGATTCTTTTTCAGGTTCCGGAATTTGGTTTAATCTGTCATCGGTGTTGCTGGTTCTGGTTTTTCTGGGGATACTGGTGATGAAAATAAGTCCGGCCAGTATAGGCGTTGCCTCCGAAATGGAATTCAATTCGCAGATTGGGATGGTGGAAAATCTGGGAACAACCCTGTTTCAGCAGTATCTGGTGCCTTTTGAATTGGTGTCGGTTTTATTTTTAAGTGCCATGGTAGGCGCAGTGATGTTAGGAAGAAGAGAAAAAGGAGAAAAGAATTTTTAACATGAATCAGATTCCGGAAATCATTCGGGTAGTGCCGGTCAACCATTATGTTTTGCTGGCCTCTGTCCTCTTTTCGATTGGCATTCTTGGGGTACTGACCCGGAAAAACGCCATTATCATTTTTATGTCTGTGGAGCTGATGCTGAATGCTGTGAATCTGCTGTTTGTAGTCTTCTCGGCCTACAAATCTGATCCCGCAGGACAGGTTTTTGTATTTTTCATCATGGCAATTGCCGCAGCTGAGGTTGCAGTTGGCCTTGCCATCATTGTGATGATATACAGACGAATGCGCACTACTGATGTTTCACTCTTAAACAGCCTGAAAGGATAATTATGGAAACCTGGATTGCCCTCATTCCTGCCATCCCCTTCATTGGGTTCGTCATCAATGGTCTGGGAGTAAAAAGACTGTCAAAATCTGTAGCCGGAGCGGTGGGTGTAGCCTCAAGTCTCGGTGCATTTTTACTGGCTCTGCTGGTCCTTTTCCAGTTCAAGTCCGGAGAAGGAAAAGCCATCAGTTTTGAGCTTTGGAACTGGATTTCCAATCCGAAATTCAATATAGGATTTTCATTTCACGCAGATCAGCTCACACTGCTGATGCTGATGGTGGTAACGGGAGTGGGTTTCCTCATTCATATATTTTCCCTGGGATATATGCACGCTGATGAAGGTTTTGGAAAGTTTTTCGCCTTTCTCAATCTCTTTCTCTTTTCCATGCTTATCCTGGTTTTGGGTGGAAATCTGCTCATGACTTTTATCGGCTGGGAAGGAGTTGGACTGTGCTCGTTCCTGCTTATCGGCTTCTGGAATAAAAATCAGGCATACAATGAGGCTGCAAAAAAAGCCTTTGTGATGAACAGGATTGGTGATCTTGGATTTCTGATTGGAATATTTCTGTTGCTATATCGCTTCGGTACAGTTCAGTATTCCGACCTGATTGAAAATCTGTCTGACACATCCGCTTTGAATGATCCCTATCTGGTTTGGGCAGGGTTCTGTCTTTTTGTGGGTGCTATGGGAAAAAGTGCTCAGTTGCCGCTTTTTACCTGGCTTCCCGATGCCATGGCCGGCCCAACCCCGGTTTCAGCCCTCATTCACGCTGCCACGATGGTTACCTCAGGCATTTATCTTGTTATCAGAATGAATGCATTGTATGCCTCCATACCGATGGTTCAGGATATTATTTTATGGATCGGACTGGCCACTGCCCTTCTGGGTGCATTAATCGGAACTTCTCAGAATGACATAAAAAAGGTTTTGGCCTATTCCACGGTAAGTCAGCTGGGATTCATGTTTGTGGCCTTGGGTGTTGGCGCCTACACGGCAGCCCTTTTTCATGTCATTACCCATGCCTTCTTCAAAGCATTGCTGTTTCTGGGTGCAGGATCCGTTATCCACGGTCTGCATGAAGAGCAGGATATCCGCAACATGGGCGGGCTAAAAAAATATCTTCCCATCACATATGGCACTTTTTTCGTTGCCAATCTGGCCATTGCAGGGATTCCTCCTTTTTCAGGCTTCTTCTCCAAAGATGAGATTCTGGCCCATACCTACGCAGCCAACAAAACGGCCTACATTCTCCTGGCCATCATTGCGGGCATCACTGCCTTTTATATGTTCCGGCTGTTCTTTCTGGTTTTTTATGGTGAATACAGGGGAAAATTGTCTGCCTCAAAAATCCATGAATCTCCCGGTTCCATGGCCATTCCCCTTATCATTCTGGCTGTACTTAGTACGATCGGGGGCTTTATTGGGATTCCTCCTGTTTTTCATTTTCCTCATTTTTTGTCTGAATTCCTCAGCCCGGTCCTGGAACCCGGCAGCCGGATAACAGCCAATTTTCAGCTGGGCCATAGTCTGAGTCATTCGGAAGAATGGATGGTGATGGGTATATCAGTTTTGATTTCGCTGCTTGGGATTGGAGTAGCCTGGTTCAGGTACATTTCCTCAAAAGCTGTTCCTTCGGCAGAACCTTCCGGTGGGTTTATTCAGCGGATAACCGAGGGACGATTTTATCTGGATGAATTATATTATATGGTGATTGTGAGACCCCTCGGTCTGATTGCATCTCTTTTCTCGGTTTTGATAGACCTTTTGGTTGTCAATCTTTTTGTGGAAGGAATTGCCATGCTGAGCAGAGGCTTTTCCATGGGCCTGAAAACCAGTCAGGGCGGACGGGTTTCCGGCTACCTTTTTATCATGTTTTGTTCGATTTTGATTTTTGCCGTTTACTTTCTCGCTAAGAGTATCTAAATGAATTCCTTATATCTGTTTTTATTTCCTCTTACGCTTTCGGGCATGGCCTACCTGTCGGGGAAGAAGGCAGCCTTGCACCAAATTCTGGCTTTGTTGTCTCTGGCAGGATCGGGAGCCTTGTTGTATCTGGCCCACAGCGAAAACCTCAGCGGGCAGGAAGTGAATTATCCCTGGATCAATTCGCTGGGCATTCACTTTTCTTTGGCCATCAATGGCTTGAATTTTTGGTTTTTGGCCTTAAATGCTCTGGTTTGCTTCATTTCCGTTTTTTATCATATCAATCAGTCTGAGAGAAAACTCAGAACCGATGTGGTGGCGCTGATTTACGGATTGCAGGCCATTTTGAATGGAGTGTTTATGGCACAGGATCTTCTGCTCTTTTACTTTTTGTTTGAGGCTTCCATTCTTCCGGTCTATTTCATTTCGAGCCGATACGGAAGCCCCGCAGCAGAAAGAGCCACCTTGAAATTTTTCCTTTACACCCTTTTTGGCAGTTTATTTATGCTGCTTGGGATATTGTACCTTTATGCCAGGTCGGGTGCAGATAATTTTCTTTTTTCCACCTTGTTTGCCAATCCTTTGCCCGCTGACGCACAGGGCTGGCTGTTTCTGGCGTTTTTCCTTGCCTTTGCCATTAAAATGCCCTTGTTCCCTTTCCATTCCTGGCAGGCCGATGCCTACGCAGAATCTCCTGTTGAATCCACCATCCTGATGTCGGGCATTCTGCTCAAAATGGGGATTTTCGGAATGATGAGCATTGTGCTTCCATACTTTCCTCTTGGCCTGAAAGAATACGGACATATTTTCATGGCACTTTCTGCTTTCGGGGTAGTTTACGGTGCCCTGATTGCCATGGTTCAGTTTGATTTCAGGAGAGTTCTGGCTTATTCGTCTCTTTCGCATGTGGGTTTAATCGGATGCGGGATTCTTGCTTATTCAGATGTGGCTCTGGAGGGAGTTGCGCTGCAGATGTTTGCCCACGGAGTGAATATTGCGGGACTGTTTTTTGTATCTGAGCTCATTGCTTCACAGGCCGGCACCCGGGACCTCGATCAGCTGGGCGGACTTTCCGGGCATTCATTCGGGCTTACTGTTTTCTTTTTCATTTTCCTTCTGGGCAGCATAGCCGTACCTCTGACCAATGGATTTCCCGGTGAATTCCAATTGATTATGGGTCTTTTCGGTTACAATATTTATCTGGGAATATTCTGTGGACTAACGGTGATTTTCAGTTCGGTTTACATGATTCGCCTTTTTCAAAAATCCATGCTGGGTCCGAAAAACGATGCCACAGGCAACCTTTCAAATTTGAGTATGTCTCAGGCATTCAGTCTTTGTCTGCTGGCTGCACTTGTACTCGGACTGGGCTTGTTTCCTCAGGTCATTTCAGGGATTTCAAATTCTGCTGTTCAATTTCTATTAAGAGCCTATTAACCTCATGATATCCATAACCATACTTTCTGTAACCGGCCTGGTATTGCTGTTTGTAGGCTTTCTCAATCGGATTGCTTTTTCAAAATTTATCGCTGTTGGTGGTCTCGGTCTTGCCCTTGCCGCACTCTTTATGGGCAATCAGCATGCCGCACTGCCCGGGATTGCAGATATTCAGTTGTCTTTTGATGGATTTGCCATCAAGTTTTCTGCCCTGATTCTGGTGTTTTCCATTTTCATTGTTTTTCTGTCGGGCCATTTTCTGAAAAAGGAATTTGTTCAGTCGGCAGAATTTCTGGCAGTCACCCTTTTTTCTCTGGTAGGAGCCATCATGCTCACATCCTTTACCCACATGATTACCTTGTTTGTGGGCCTGGAAACGCTGGGAATTTCGCTCTACATCCTGGCAGGAACCGATAAAAAGAGCAATGCGTCCAATGAAGCATCCCTGAAGTATCTACTGATGGGAGCCTTTGCAACCGGGCTCATTCTGTTTGGAATGGCCATGGTTTATGGCGCAACCGGCCTTCTTGATTTCAGAGCGATTGCCCAAATCGGGGGCTCTCAAATGGATTCAGGACTTTTTCAGATTGGTATTTTTTTCCTGTTGATCGGATTGCTTTTTAAAATTTCAGCCGCTCCGTTTCATTTCTGGTCACCGGATGTGTACGAGGGATCGCCCAATGTGGTGATGGCTTTCATGGCTGTGGTTGTTAAGATTGCGAGTTTTGCGGCCCTGTTCAGGGTATTTGGTCACTATTTCTCCGGCCTTACACCCTTGTGGTGGAATATCGTATATTATGCCTGCCTGACCTCTCTGGTAGCAGGAAACTTCCTTGCCCTAATACAAAAATCTATAAAAAGGCAGCTGGCATTTTCCAGCATTTCACAAACGGGATACTTGCTTTTTGCCATTCTCGCCCTTAAAAGTACGGTTGCCCTCGATGCCCTTGTGTTTTATCTTTTTGTGTATGGCTGCGCCGTTCTGGTTGTTTTTGCAGTGCTTTCAGACTGGTTTGGCAGCAGGAGCGACATCGCCCTGAACGATTTAAAAGGAGCATCTAAAAAAGATGATTTCGGATCCTTC
Source organism: Catalimonadaceae bacterium (assembly GCA_044359055.1). Lineage (GTDB taxonomy): Bacteria > Bacteroidota > Bacteroidia > Cytophagales > Flexibacteraceae > CAMDMI01. The sequence continues at coordinate 14,852 of JBIKMV010000018.1, read as the reverse complement.
GCCCTGTCTCTGGCTTATCTTTCCATGGCAGGGATTCCACTTACAGGAGGTTTTATTGCTAAGTTATTTATGTTTTCTCCCGCTATGGAAGCCGGCCTGATACAGCTTTTGATTACCGGAATTCTAACCAGCGTGGTTGGTGCGGCTTATTATTTCAGACCAATCATCAATGTCTGGTTTTCAACCGGCCTTCCGGAACTTGAAAAAGAAAAAACCTACCAGTGGATTGCATTTCTTGGTGGAACAATGCTATTGGTGAGCGGATTATTTCCGGATACCCTGAGCAGGCTGATTGCCATGATGTAAGGAACCGGAAGTTTCTTTTAAGGAGCGATATTATCAAATGCGTTGCTGAAAAAGCAGATTGAGCATTTCTGTTATCCAACGGTTTTTTGGGCAGATTGCAAAAAAACTTCCTTAGTCTCTTTTTCTTTTTTAGTCTGATTTTAAATTATGAAATTTGCGGCCCGAATAAAAAGAGAAAAGAAGCTGCCTGATGGAGGTGAAACCCTTGGCTTTGCCAGGAATTTTTGAGATAATTCCCCGCGTTTTTTTTGATGAGCGAGGATACTTTTTTGAATCCTACAATCTTCAAAGCCTTGAAAAATCTGGCATAGCAGATGTGTTTGTTCAGGACAATCAGTCATTTTCAAAAAAAGGGGTAGTAAGGGGGCTGCATTTCCAGAATGCGCCTTTTGCTCAGGCCAAGTTGGTTCGGGTAAACGCAGGAAAGGTTCTGGATGTAGTAGTAGATTGCCGAAAGTCATCCGCAACCTTTGGCAAGCATCTTTCTGTGGTTCTGGATTCTGAGAAAAATAATATGCTGTTTATCCCTGCCGGATTTGCGCATGGATTTTCGGCGCTTGAAGATTCGGTGCTTCAATACAAATGTTCCAACCTCTATTCAAGGGAAAGCGAAGGTGGAATTCATCCTTTTGATCCTGACTTAGGGATTGACTGGGGCTTTTCTCAGGAAACAGCTGTTACATCTGTGAAGGATCTGGAATTAAACAACTTTAGATACAACCAATTCAAATTCTGATGAAAGCCTTCCGGCTCATACTTTTGATTATTATTCCCGTCTTGTTCGAATCATGCGGCTTATACCGCAGGCATTTGCTTTTCAGAGCAGACAAGGAGACGGAAAAGGAATTCAGGAAACTGGCTCCGACAGTCACCACACCACCAAACTACCTGATACTAAAAAACGATGAGCTGGAATTTGTTATGGTAACCAATAAAGGGGAAGTTCTGGTCGACCCTACATCCGAATTTTCTAAAATTTCAGGTTCTGGCGGACAATCCACCGGTGGAACATTTAAATATTTGGTTCAGCATGACGGAAGTGTAGAATTACCTATTTTGGGAAGGGTAAAAGTTGACAGTCTAACCATTTCTCAATGCGATAGTCTATTGGCAAAATTATATTCTAAATTTTACCTTGATCCCTTTGTTAAAACTAAAGTCTCAAACCGAAGAGTTTTCATTTTGGGAATGGGTGGAATGATGGGAGGTGGAATGGGAGGTGGAATGGGAGGTGGAATGGGAGGTGGAATGGGAGGTGGTGGAGGAACAAGGGTTGTAAATCTTGAACATGAAAACACCACCCTAACTGAAATATTTGCCATGGGAGGTATTCCGGCACCATTCAGCCACTCAAACAGAATCAAAATCATCCGGGGGGATTTAAAAAATCCAAAAATATTCACGGTCGATTTGACTCACTATAATTCTTTCCAAAAAGACAATCTGATAATTCAGCCTAACGACATTATATATGTCGAGCCGGCAGTAAGAATTGCCTTTAATGTTTTTGGGGATGTTTTTGCATATACTGGCATTGTTTCTACCATTCTAACCTTAATTTTACTTACCAGATTATGAGAAACGAAGGACTATTCCCCCAAACAAATAATGTCAACTTTCCAGGCTTCACAGATATGTCTGAACAATCCTCAGCATCAGGGGGGGGGATTGGCGGAATTGATCTCGAGAAACTTCTCGGCATTTTGAACAGATCGTTGTGGTGGATTATCTTATTTGTAGTTCTTTCTTTGTCAGGAGCATATTTGTATTTAAGGTACACCAAACCTGTTTATGAATCGTCCTCCATTCTCAAGCTTGACATTCAAAAAAGAGCAGAAATTGTTTTGGATTTAGAAAAAGAACAAGGCAGCGGTACAAATCTTGATGGCGAAATTGAGCTAATTAAATCTCAGGTTCTTTATGAAAAAGTTTTGGAAAAACTGAATCTATCGGTTACTTATTTACAGACTGGGAACTTTATTTCAAGTGAGCTTTATGATTTAACTCCTTTTAAGGTTATATATGAAATAAAAAATCCTGTTTTTTATGATAAAAATATAAATTTTGAAATTATTGACAACAAACAATATATATTAAAATACGATTTTATTGGTGTAGAGAACTCTGATGTTTTCAAATTTAATGTAGCTTACGAAAATGAATTCTTAAAATTTAAGATAGTTCCAACTCAATTTTATTCTGATGAATGTAATGGACTGAAATATTCTTTTATTATTCATTCAAAACCTTATCTCATTGGCTTCTTATCTAATGGGACAAATGCATATATATTAAACTCATCAGCAAATACAATAAGGGTAAGTTTCTTGGATAATTCGCCTGTAAAAGCCCGTGATATTGTCAATACAATAGATACAATTTACAGAGAATTAACTCTTGATAATAAAAATTTGGCCAACGAACAAAGGCTTAAATTCCTGGAACAGCAAATAGAAAATACTGCCGCTAAACTGGCCATAACCGAGCAGGAGCTTCAGGATTATATGAAAAGAAATAACCTTTCATCTTTAAATATCAATATTGAAGCATTAAAAACTAAAGTAGAAGAAATAAATAAACAAAAAATGGAGCTTGAACTACAGGTTTATCAGCTTCTGGAGCTTGAAAAACTGGTAGTAAATATTTCAAAGGAAAAAAACAAGAAACCAGTTTTTCCTGCATTAAATCAAATCAACGATCCCAATCTGGTTGATCTGGCAAAGCAGTTCGGTACCTTAATGAACTCTCAAACTATGATGCTTTACAATGCCAAAGAAGCCACCACTGCATATAAAATTTCAAGCCAGAAAATTGAGGGAATCAAAAAAGATCTTTTGGCTATAATCGAGATAAATAAAAATGCCTGCGAGAAAAAGAAGAAAGACCTTGCTTCTGAACTGGGAACTATACAGAGCGAAATATTGAACTTCCCTACAAGAGAGAAAGAACTCGCTCAAATCAAAAGATTTTCCGCCATCAATGAAAGGTATTATTCTTTATTCATTGAAAAGAAAGCGGAATTTGAAATTGATAAGGCAGGAACCATTCCCAATTTTCAAATTCTGGCTCCGGCAGACCTACCTACAGTCCCCTTAATTCCTCAAAAAGGTTCTGTTTACAGTTCATGGATTATCATTGGAATCATTTCAGGTCTTGGACTCATTATTGTCCGGTATTTGTTGCAGGATACAGTCGTAACCCAAAAAGAAATTGAAGCCAATTCTATTGCTCCGGTTTTGGGTGTCATCCCCGTGTATGCAAAGGAAAAACTTCGTATTGCCAGGTTGGTGGTGGACAAAACTCCCAAGTCTGCCATCAGCGAATCACTCAGGGCTATCCGAACCAATATCGACTTTGTGGTTCCTGAAAAGAAGAAAATTATTTCCATTACCTCCACTGTTGCAGGTGAGGGAAAAACCTTTTTTGCCATTAACCTTGGAGGAGTACTGGCTATGTCCAATCAAAGGGTAATTATGCTTGATATGGATATGCGGAAACCTAAACTGCATCAGGCCTTTGATGTAAGCAATGACATGGGAATGAGTACTCTGCTTATCGGAAGAAATGAGGTGAAAGAATGTATCTCCAAAACCTCACTTGACAATCTCGATATCATTTCTGCAGGACCTGTTCCTCCCAACCCTTCTGAACTCATCATGAGACCGGAGTTGAAGGGAATTTTTGAAGAGCTTCACAAAATGTATGATGTAATCATTATTGATAGCCCGCCTGTGGGTCTGGTGACAGATGGAATTTTGATTATGCAAAAAGCCGATCTTCCCATCTATGTGGTCCGCTCTGAATTTTCTAAAAAGCAATACCTGAAAAATATCAACAAACTGATGCGTGTGAATGGCTTCAGAAATCTCACTACCATCCTGAACAGCTTGGATAAATTTAAAACCTACGGATACGGGTATGGCTACGGCTACGGCTATGGTTCTGGCTACTATTCCGATGAAACACCGGAAACCAATGTAAACCTTGATTGGTTTAAAGGACTGGTTTCCAACAAGTAAACATTGGAAAAGTAAATGAAGAACATTAGGAACTTTTGCATCATTGCACATATTGACCACGGAAAAAGCACGCTGGCAGACCGGCTTCTGGAATTTACCCAGACTGTTGACAAACGCCAGATGCAGGCCCAGCTGCTCGACGACATGGATCTGGAAAGGGAGCGGGGCATTACCATAAAAAGTCATGCCATTCAGATGAACTACAAGTACAAGGGCGAAACCTTTGTATTGAACCTGATTGACACTCCCGGACATGTGGATTTTTCCTACGAGGTTTCCCGTTCCATAGCTGCCTGCGAAGGCGCCTTGCTGCTGGTAGATGCCTCGCAGGGTATTGAAGCGCAGACCATTTCAAACCTGTATCTTGCTTTGGGAAATGACCTTGAAATCATTCCCGTTCTAAATAAAATTGATCTGCCCGGTGCCATGCCCGATGAGGTCAAGGATGAGATGGTTGACCTGCTTGGCTGTAAAAGGGATGAGATTATTCATGCCAGTGGCAAAACCGGTATAGGCATTGAAGATATCCTCAACGCTGTGGTTGAGCGGATTCCGCAGCCCAAAGGTGACCCCGATGCTCCCCTGCAGGCCCTGATTTTTGATTCGGTTTATAACTCTTTCCGTGGAATTGAGGTGTATTTCCGGATCTACAATGGCACTCTGGCCAAAGGCGACAAAGTAAAATTCATGGCCACCGGCAAAGAATATTTTGCAGACGAAGTGGGCATTCTGGGACTCAATCAGGAGCCCCAGAGCGTGATGTATGCCGGCAATGTGGGTTATCTGATTTCCGGAATAAAAGAGGCAAAGGAGGTAAAGGTGGGCGATACCATTACCCACACAACAAAACCCTGCAAAGAGGCCATTCAGGGATTTGAGGATGTTAAACCCATGGTTTTTGCCGGTATTTATCCTGTAGATACTTCCGATTTTGAAGAATTGAGGGCCTCAATGGAAAAGTTGCAACTCAACGATGCCTCCCTGGTCTGGGAACCCGAAACATCTGCTGCCCTTGGTTTCGGATTTCGTTGCGGCTTCCTGGGAATGCTCCATATGGAGATTGTGCAGGAACGTCTGGAACGGGAATTTGATATGACGGTTATCACCACCGTACCCTCGGTGCAGTTCCGGGCCTATTCAACCAAAAACGAACTGATTGTGGTGAATGCGCCGAGCGAATTGCCGGAACCCAATTACCTCGACCGTGTTGAAGAACCCTTCATCAAAGCCCAGATCATCACCAAAGCCGACTATGTAGGGGCCATTATCGGACTGTGCATGGACAAGCGGGGCATTATAAAAAATCAGGTTTATCTCACCACAGACCGTGTGGAACTGATGTTTGAGCTTCCTCTTTCTGAAATTGTCTTTGACTTTTTCGATAAGCTCAAAACCCTTTCGAGGGGCTATGCGTCTCTTGATTATGAACTGATTGGGTTCAGAGAAAGCAATATGGTGAAACTCGACATCATGCTGAATGGTGATAAGGTTGATGCACTATCGGCCATCGTACACCGGGATAAAGCCTATGAATGGGGAAAACGCCTTTGCGAAAAACTGAAGGAACTCATTCCAAGGCAAATGTTTGAAATTGCTGTTCAGGCAGCCATCGGCGCTAAAGTAATTGCCAGAGAAACCGTGAAAGCCATGCGGAAGGATGTATTGGCCAAGTGCTACGGCGGAGATATTTCCAGAAAACGCAAGCTTCTGGAAAAGCAGAAAAAGGGAAAGAAAAGAATGCGTCAGGTAGGCAATGTGGAAATCCCTCAGGAAGCTTTTATGGCAGTTTTAAAATTGGATTAACTTTGTAAACCCCTCTGATGCTGAGGGGTTTGTTTTTGATATGCAAATAATTGACGGAAAAAAAGCCTCTGAATTTTTCATTTCTGCACTTGCCCTGGAAACCGAATCTTTTTTTCAGGAAACAGGCATCCGGCCACACCTCGCTGCTGTGCTGGTAGGAAACAGTGGCCCTAGCGAAACCTATGTAGCTGCGAAAATGGAGGCTTGCAAAAAAGCCGGATTCACCTCGAGCCTGATTCGTTTTGAACCCTCCATTTCTGAAGATGAACTTTTGAAGGAAATTGACATCCTCAACAAAAGGGTTGACTTGCATGGATTTATCGTTCAGCTGCCCCTGCCTGAGCATATTTCTGTTGACCGTATCATTGAAGCCATAGACCCAGCGAAAGATGTGGATGGATTTCATCCGGTTAATTTTGGAAAACTTGCCAAAGGTCAGAAAACCTTTGTACCGGCAACTCCTCTCGGTATCATGAAATTGCTGGAACACTACCAAATCGAAACCTCAGGAAAACATGCTGTCGTTTTGGGAAGGAGCCAGATTGTTGGCCTGCCCATGGGTTTATTACTTTCTGCCAACACCAATCCCGGAAATTGCACTGTTACCATTTGCCATAGCAAAACAAAAGAACTTCTTCATTTTACAAAGCAGGCAGATATTCTGGTGGCTGCCTTGGGCAAACCTGAATTTGTAACCGGTGATATGGTAAAAACAGGTGTAGTGGTCATTGATGTGGGGATCAGCCGTATTCCCGATGCTACTAAAAAATCAGGATACCGGATTGCAGGAGATGTGCATTATGAATCTGTATCGGCTGTGGCCGGTGCCATTACCCCTGTTCCCGGCGGAGTGGGTCCTATGACGATTGTGGCTCTGATGCAGAATACCCTGTCTGCAGCGAGGGCTTCACAAAAAAGGGTCTGAGCTCAATTTTTTTCTTTTCATTGCAGCAGAAAACAATCGACCCTTACTTTTGTAAACCCCATTGATTCTCCGTTTATGCAAATTTTTCAACAGCAAGTAGCCAATACCGTTGCCTCTTTTCTTCTGGATTGCCAGGCCGTAAAAATCAATTTGAAGGAGCCCTATTCCTGGGCATCCGGCTGGAAATCGCCCATTTACACAGATAACCGGGTTACGCTGTCTTACCCACAGGTTCGTACCTACATAAAAAACCAGCTTATCTCTCTCATTGTCAATAATTTCCCCTCGGTAGAATGTATTGCTGGTGTTGCCACAGGTGGTATTCCTCAGGGAGCCCTTACAGCAGATGAAATCGGGGTTGGTTTTGTGTACGTCCGGTCTGAACCCAAGGGCCATGGATTAAAAAATCTGATTGAAGGCCATGTAACAGCCGGTCAAAAGGTAGTGGTGGTGGAAGAGCTGATTTCTACAGGAAAAAGTTCGCTCAGGGCAGTAGATGCCTTGCGGGAGGAAGGAGCCGAAGTGCTGGGTATGGTTTCGGTTTTTACCTATGGTTTTCCGGAAGCATGGGCCTCTTTTGAAAAAGCCGGCGTGAAATGCTTCCCTCTGACCGATTACCTCAGCCTGATTTCTACCGCTTTGACAAAAGGCCTGATTCAGGAAAAAGACATTGCTACCCTGGAACAATGGAGAAAAGATCCTGCCACTTGGAACAAATAGGAAGCGCGGAAATTACAATCCTTCAAATAACAAATCAGACCTTTTTCATGATTGCCTGTGTATCGAGCATCAGCGTAACAGGTCCGTCATTCAGCAGACTGATTTTCATATCAGCACCGAAAATTCCTTTTTTCACTTCCCTGCCAAGGCACGATTCAAGTTGCCGGCAAAAATCTTCATAAAAGGGGATGGCCTTCTCCGGTCTGGCGGCCTGTGTATAAGAGGGCCTGTTTCCTTGTGATGCATCCCCGAAAAGGGTAAACTGACTCACCACCATGGCTTCCAATCCAAGATCCAGTACAGAAAGATTCATTTTTCCTTCTGCATCGGAGAATATCCTGAGCCGGGAAATTTTTCCGGCAAGCCAGGCGGCTTCAGAAGGTCCATCGTCGGCTGAGACACCCAGCAGAATAAGCAGCCCGGGTCCAATCCGTGAAATCTGCTTTCCGCCTGCCTCCACCGAGGCATGACTCACCCTTTGGATGACGGCAATCATGTTGCGAAAAATGGACTGATTTCCAGTTCAGATGCAAGCCGGTTGAGGTCTTCCACCACAGCAGGCAATAGGGGGATTCCATGTATGGTCCTCTCTTCTTCTGTTTTCCATTCTGGGTCCCCGGGAATAAGAATTTCGTCCTGACCAATCGGCTTGGCGGTTCTCAGGGCTTCCATCCAGACTTCCATCCTCGACAAAAACTCAGCCTGATCCATAAAACCATCCGGTCTGAAAGCCAGAAAAAAGTGACCAATGCCCTCCCCTACCAAATTACTGGCAAGGGGAAGAAAGGCTACAAATGGCGGGACCCAGGGTCCGAAATTGGCTCCCGACAAAACCCCGGAAAAAATATCTACCATGGCACCCAGGCCATATCCTTTATGGCTACCCGAATGGGGAAAACTTCCCAATGGCCGCAAAGCTCCCCCTGATTTTAATTCCTCAGGATCTTCTGAATCACTTCCTTCGGCAGTCTGAATCCATCCCATGGGTGCTTTTTCGTGCTTTCTCTGGAGAATTTCAAGTTTGCCGTTGGCAGCAGTGGTAGTAGCCATATCCAGAACAAAGGGCCTGGACTTTAAGGAAGGAACCGCAACAGAAATGGGATTGGTACCAAGCATCCGGCTCCGCGAATGGGTAGGAGCCACAAGCGGACTGGCATTGGTCATTGCCATGCCAATCATGCCTTTTTCAGCAGCCATAAGGGCATACTGCCCTGCAATGCCAAAATGATTGGAATTCTTAACCGCCACCATGCCCACTCCGAATTTTTCTGCCGCTTCCATTGCCAGCTGCATTGCCCTGACAGAAGAAAGAAATCCGATACTGCGGTCAGCATCGAGCTGTATTTGTGTAGGAAACCGGGAAAAAAAGGAAAACTCAGGATTTGGATTGAGCCGGCCGGATTGAATGAGCCTGACATAACCACTTAAGCGGGCTACACCGTGCGAATCAATACCCCGAAGGTCGGCCCGGGTTAGAAACTGTGCAGAAATCAAGGCATTTTCAGGCGAGAACCTACACCTTTCGAAAACCGAACAGCAAAAGGAAACAAGACCGGAAAACGGATGAAGGTGGTTGGAAATCAATGCTCGTTTAGTAGGCGTTGTCCTGGCCTTTCATCATATTTACCAGGGTGAGTCCGATAATTTTCAAGTCCAGGATAAAGGTCCAGCGCTCAATGTACAGAATATCAACCCTTACCCTGTTGCGCATACTGAATTTATCGCTTGTCTCACCTCGGTATCCCTTTGCCTGGGCAAGGCCGGTAACGCCGGGTTTGATCAGGTGGCGAAGCATATAGTTGGCTATCAACTTGCTGTATTCTTCTGTGTGCTTTACCATGTGCGGCCTTGGCCCTACCACCGACATTTCTCCAAGCAGGACATTGATAAACTGCGGCAACTCATCGAGATTGGTTTCCCTCAGGAACCTTCCTACGCGGGTAATGCGCTTGTCGTTTTTGGTGGCCTGCAGGGTATCTGCCTCCTGATTCACAATCATGGTGCGGAACTTGAAGCAATAAAAATCTTTTCCGGCCTTACCGCTTCGCCGCTGAATAAAAAATACGGGACCACGGCTGTCGAGTTTAATGGCAAGGGCAATCAGAGGGAAAAGCCATGAACAAATGCCAAGCATGACCACACCGGCAAAAGCAAAATCAAAAATACGCTTCGCAGCGGCATTTAGTTCATTCTGAAGGGGTTCCCGCCGGAAAGAAACAATGGGAAGATTGGAATAAAACTCGAGCTCAATATCATCAAAAACCAAGCCCTTCACATCCGGAAGGAGTTTGATTTTCATAAAATGGTTTTCAGCAAACCGCACCAGATGACGGAAATAGCGGTGCTTCAGATAGCTTTGACAAACATAAATCTCATCGATTCCTTCCAGCTTGAGAAAGTCTTCCATATTGCGCTGAAACTTGCCGATGATGGAACCATTCCGGTGCGGCTGATGGTCGAAGAAACCTTTGAAACGATAGCCCAGCTCCGGATTTCCCTCAAAATATTGCTTCAGCGACAAACCATACGGGTTGTAACCGATGATGATGACATTTCGGAAGTTGAAGCCCTGTTTCCTGAAATAGCCAAGCAAAAGATAAACTCCGATTCTCCAGATAAAAAGGCCTGGCAAAAACAGAGAATAAAAGGTGAGCAGATAATCCCGTGGAATAAAGTAAGCCTCTGTAGCCACAATGTACACAGAGACCAGGAAAATATGATAAAGCAGGGTTTCAATGGCATCTTTCGAAATGCGGTCGAGGCTTTTGATGCGCTTTACGGTAAAAGATTTTACCACAATACCGCAGGCGAGCCAGGAGGCAAGCGAAAAGATGAAAAACCAAAAGTAAACCGGGGTAGCAAAGACCGAAGCCGGAGTATTTCCCTTCAGACTGATGGCAAGAAGAAAAGCACTTACAAGTAAGCCCAGATCACCCAAAACCAGCATTAAAGGAATAAACCTCGAAATCCTGAGTTTGGCAATTTTTGAGCTGATTTGTTTTAGATTGGACAATTCGGCAGGCGGAAATAAAATTTCCGCAAATGTAGGGTTAAATCCTGTATAACCAAATGATTACCTGCAAAATGACCCTGAAATCCCGGCACATTGTTATTGATAGTAAGAGAAAAACAATTCCAAAAGATTGAAGGAAGGTCATTTTGGTTTTTGTACGGCAGTTATACCCATTTGCCCGACAGAGTGAAAATTCCGGGTTAAAATTCCGGATTTTCAGGCAAAGAACCGTCCATTAAGCGGCAGGATTGCCCTGATAGGCCACTCCGCCCGAAACCACAAATTTCATGGCTTCGGCTGATTTCATATCCAGTTTCCGGAGCCGGCTTGCATCCATGATCATCACCTTTCCCGAAATGTTGTAGGAATCGGGAAAATATACAGCCACCTTACCTTCACCGAACTGAGTGTCGAGCTGATTCTGGGTAATAAAACCAAGGCTCTGAATCCCTGAACCCGGCAGAATCTCAACCAGAACCGGTCGGTCGAATTTCCTTTTGTCGCCCACAAAAGCCGAAAGAAGGTCCCGGACGGAAGAATATATGAGTGCAGCGAGAGGCACTTTGTTGATCAGCTTCTCCGTTTGCCTCCAGAGCGGGTCAAAAAGCAGGGTTTGACTCAGAGCACCAATGAGGGTGATGCCACCAAGCACTATGAGAATGCCCAATCCAGGAAAATCAATTTCTATGAGGGTATCGATAAAGCGGAGCGCAGCCACCAAAACATACACGGTAATGGCGGTGGGAGCAACGAGCAAAAGGCCCCGGAAAAAGGAAGCCAATATTTTTTCGGTCATTTTCTAACTTGGTTTTGTAATTCAATATGTTTGAAGGCGCAAATATGCAGCAAATAAAAAGGCCGGCGCATGCGTCTTCCGATGTCTGAAAAGTCACAGCTTTTTCCCTTTAACCGACTGATATACTGGTTTAAATATCCACTGAAGCTCTGGATATTTGAATGCATCGACCAATGGATCCTTCGGAAAATCCCGGCAGGGCAGGGAAACAAAATTCTCATCACCCGCGTCGATCTTATAGGTGATTATCTGGTTTGCAGGCCATTTTTCAAAGCATTGAAAGAAGCGCCGGCCTTCCGCCACAGGCAGATCATTTTTGCCGGCAATCAAATTTGCAAAAATCTGGCAGAAAATCTGGATGCCGATGTATTTGAGGAATGCATCTGGCTTGACCGGTCAAAATTCATCAACAGCATTTTTTACAGATTCCGGATTTTGAAGTCCATCCGGGAGTCAGGCATATCCACGGTCATCAATCTTTCGCATACACCCCAGTTTTTTCTGGAATCGATTGTCAGGGTCTCAGGTGCAAAGGAAAAAATAAGAAGCTCGGGCACTGGAAAGTATATGCAGGACTGGGAAATAACTCTTTCTGCGGGTTGGTACTCCCGAACCATTGAAACCGGGCCGCCCGGAATATTCGAATTCTACCGAAACCACAGGTTTTTTGCCTGTATTGCCCCCGAAACCGAACTTCCTGTTTCGATGCAACTCACCTCCTTTCCCGGCAAGGACCTGTTTTCCTACGAGAGAACTTATTTTGTGCTTGCACCCGGGGCGAGTTCGGCCCACCGAAAATGGCCTTTGAACCGGTTTGCAGAACTTGGCCGATGGTTTTACGAAACAACCCGAGTTACAGCCCTGATAGCAGGCGGACCCGAAGACCGTGAAGACGGAGACCGACTGATTGCTCTGATGGGCTTCGGCGAAAATATGGCCGGCAAACTCAGCCTTGTCGAATCTATGGCGATGATAGCCGGAGCAAAAATTCTGATTGGCAACGAGTCGGCACCGGTGCACATGGCGGCTACTACCGGAACTCCGACCCTTTGTCTGAGCCAGGGAAATCATTTCTCACGCTGGAATCCTTATCCTGAATCGCTTGCCCCTCACATAAAAACCATATACCCCGAAAAATTTTATCCCCTTTCGGCCAACTTCGACAAGCTGAAAAAAGAATTGCACGATTATTCTGATATCCCAATTGGAGAGGTAAGCACAAACTGGGCTATCCGGGCCTTGAAGGAGATGGGTTTTTAAGGAAGGGTTTGCCTTTATTGGTTTTGTCTGTTTGTGCCGATTTTTTCGTTTTTTTGAATTTCTTATTTTGATTTAGCCATGAAACTACTTTTGAGGTGCTGCACACCTTTGTTTTGTTTGCTTGGATGGTTCATTGCACACCAATCCGGGGCCCAATCTCTTTTTCTAAATCAGATTGCTGAAAAAGAATCTCTGCTTCATTCCAAGCGAGGCTCTTCGGTTGCTCTGTCTACCCCTGCCAATGGACTTAATATAGATGTAAAATACTACCGTTGTTTCTGGTATGTGAATCCTGCCAACGATTCGATCAAGGGAAAAGTTAGTCTGGTTTTTACCCCAAAATCAGAAGGGGTAGGGCAATTTACTCTGGATCTGGCCAGCAATATGGTTGTAGAAAGTGCCCGTTTCAGGGGGCAGCCGGTGGCCACTTCGTTCACCGCAGCCTCTACCCTGCTGATAAATCTGGGTGGGCAGACCCTCTTGCCCGGGCAGACCGATTCGCTGGTCATCCGGTACAGGGGCAGGCCAATCCCCTCACCCTTTGGTTCTTTCAGCCGGACTACCCATGCCGGCGTGCCCATCGTTTACACCCTTTCGGAACCCTACGGGGCCAAAGACTGGTGGCCCTGCAAACAAGCCCTGAGCGACAAGGCCGATTCAATCGACATTACCCTGTACACCCCGGCACCCTTTGTGGGCGTGAGCAACGGCTTACTCAAAAAACAAACCGAATCGGCCGGCATTCGGACCTATTTCTGGAAACACAAATACCCAATTGTGACCTACCTGATTGCCATTGCCGTTACCAACTATGCCCAGTTTAAATACGATGCTGTACTATCCTCGGGCGATACGCTGCCCATCTACAACTACTGCTATCCGGAAAGTCAAAACAGCTGGCAAACCGGAATGGTACCCATCGTGGGGATGATGCAGGACTTCGACACCCTGGTTTCACCCTATCCATTTGCCAAAGAAAAATATGCCCATGCCCAGTTTGCTTTCGGTGGCGGGATGGAGCACCAAACCATTTCCTTTATGCAAAACACCGACATCGGTCTTCAGGCCCATGAGCTCATTCACCATTGGTTTGGCAACCAAATTACCTGCGGAACCTGGCAGGACATCTGGATCAATGAGGGCTTTGCTACCTATTTTGCAGCCCTGGAATATGTAAAAGCAGGCTTATCGTCCTGGCCGCAGGAGGGGCAGCAGTGGATAGACCTTATTACCCAACAGCCGGGCGGCTCGGTTTTTTGCTCCGATACCACCGATTTATTCCGGATATTCAATGGCCGGCTTTCGTATGGCAAAGGGGCATTTCTCCTTCGGATGCTGCGCTGGGAACTTGGGGAAACGGCTTTTTGGAATGGCATCCGGAGTTTCATTACCGACCCCAATCTGGTTTGGGGATTTGCCAAAACGCCTGATCTGATTGCCCATTTTGAAGCTGCATCGGGCAGGGATCTGGATGAATTTTTCAGCGACTGGTACCGGGGCGAAGGTTTTCCTTCTTTTACCGGGACAGCCCAGGTCAACGGCAACCAGCTCAGCATCAATCTGAATCAAAGCCAGTCGCATCCTTCTGTTGCTTTTTTTGAAATGAAGGTTCCGGTGAAAGTTTCCGGCAGCGGCTGGGACAGCACTTTGGTATTGAATGTAAGCAGCAACGGGCAATCTTATTTGTTTACTCTGCCCGGGAGCATTGGCAGCGTTCAATTTGATCCCGAAAGGCTGCTGCTTGCCCTGTTTAATATCGATCAGGTGACGGCCACAGGCGGGGCCATTGCCTTTCCTGAACTGCAGGTGTATCCGAATCCGGGCCGTGAGGTTCTGCAATTCCGGGGTTTGGACGAAAATACCCGCCTAGAATTCCGGGATGTGGCAGGCCGGACCTTGAAAACAGTTTTTTGTACAGGAAACAGCGACAAAACCGGCGTATCAGACCTCAGCTGCGGGATTTATTTCATGCATTTTCAATCTCCAAAAGGATCAAAAATGATGAAATGG
>JBIKMV010000017.1:0-23784 GCA_044359055.1 Catalimonadaceae bacterium | reverse complement strand
CTGATAGCCGGAGGCTGCGGGGTCCAGGACGGAGGAGATGTCAACCGTGTTCTCACCATCCCGGCAACCAACACAACTTATTCTTATTGCTGGGATCGCTGCCGGGCTTGTGTCATTCCTGCAGGATTGCCAACTGTGACTACTGCCTCAGTTTCTGCCATCACCCAAACCACGGCTTCAAGCGGAGGAAATGTGACATCAGGCGGCACCTCACCCATTACAGCCCGTGGTGTTTGCTGGAGTACTTCGCCCAATCCAACGGTGGCCCTGAGTACCAAAACCATAGATGGCATTGGTACAGGAATTTTTGCCTCCGCACTTAGCGGACTGACGGCAGGAACGCAGTACCATGTCAGGGCCTATGCCACCAATTCAAGCGGAACCGCCTATGGAGCAGACAGCGTTTTTAACACCCTGCCTCCCCTCACCCTGGATTCTACCATAGTAACCTTTCAGGTAGATGCCGCCGATTTTATTGCCGGCGGAGGTACCATCAACAATATTATTAGCATTGCAGGTGCTTTTACAGACCGGGGCGGCAACATCCCGAACTGGACACCTGCTTCGGGTGCCATGGTCAATACCGGCAATAACATCTGGGAAAGAACGGTTGTATTCAAAGGCTCTGCAGTTACTGCCGATTCCCTGCTTTGGAAATATGTTCAGGGTGCGGCATGGAGCGATGGGGATGAAGGCAACGACTGGGGCCCCTCCGGTGGACCGAAATCCTGTGTAAAGGGTGCCTTTAACGATAGAAAAATATTGCTGCCTGCTTCAGGCAATTGGATTGTTTCTTCAAAGTGGGGACAATGCGCCAACATAGTGAATTCCATTTCGCCTGTTGCGGCCCCGGTTCCGGTAGTGGTTTACCCCAATCCGGCAAAAGGCCTTCTGAACCTTCGTTTTTCTCAGACCGGAGATGTGTATGATGTGGTTTTAGTATCATCTGATGGTAAAACAACCGAAATCATCAAAAACACTTCCGGAGACCAAACGGTGCGGGTAACATCTTTGCCACCTGGCATTTACCAGATACAGGTAAAAAGCAAAACAGGCATCTACAACACCAGGGTTTGCCTGTTGCCCTGATGAATAATTTTTGAGCATACACAAGGCTTTCTGTAATGGAAAGCCTTGTTTTTTTTATCCGCACCCATCATAATTCATTATCCAAAAGATAATGCAACCCGGTAAGGGAGCATCTTTATACTTGCCAAAGCTTTCTCCATTGATAACAGATTATCATTTCAATCGATTGATTTTGAATTTGTTAAAAGGAGAAAAAATTTCCCGGACCGAAAAAAATGTTTGAAATAAGATTTAAATTCCTGCTTATCTATAATTTCAAAATTGCAGCCATGGATACCATACTCGGATTGGTTTTTTAGAAATTTAAAAAAATAATTGCGCCGAATTTCATCTTAAGAAAAATTTATCTTCTACATTTGCATACCAACATCAATCTTTAATTTTCTTAACATTTTATCCAATTTAAACAACCTGCTATGAAAAATTTACTTCTCATCCCGGTTTTTTTGGTTTTGACTTGCCTTACAGGCTGCGATGCAGTAGAGGGTCTGAAATTTCAGAATCTCGTAGTTCCGGGCACCATGTCCTTCAACATTGTCAGCTCTGACAACAATGAGGCCATTCTGAGCGACACCATTGATCTTTCTAAAAATTCTGATTTTATGAACAACAAATCAAAAATCGAGAATCTTGAGGTTAAGGATATCACCTTTAAAATGACCAGGCTGGAAACCGGTGCTGCAGATACGATTGTAGACGGCAAACTGGAAGTACTGAATCCCGCTACAGGAAATTATGAAGCCCTGACTTCATATACCAATAAAAAGCTGGTATTGAGTCAGGAAGAGCTTGTTGTCTACAATACAGCTGTTACCAATGTGCTGATCAATTCCGTAAAAAACAATCCGCATCGTGCTATTTTCAGGTACAATGTAAAAATGAACAAAAAGCCGGTGAACATGGATATCGAGTTTACTGTTCGCTACACTTTGAAAATTAAAGTTTAAAATCAAATTAGTTTTTCATGTTGAAATCTGCCGTTAAGGGCATTGTCCTTTCATTGGCCGTTACATTTGCGGCCCAGGCTCAGGAAGTATTCAAGCTTAACTCTTTCGGGGGAGGCTTCAATGTAATGTTGGGCTATCAGTCTTATGATCCTTCCGGGTATTTTGGGAGTGACCTGGGTATGGGTGACAAGCTACCCCGAACCACCTTCTCCGGTACCACAAGCAAATTGAGAACCGAAACCAATGCCACATTTAAAAAACCTTCAAGCGGAGTTTTGAATCTGGGCTTTCAGGGTCTGGGCGTTTTCAACAGTTTTATCGTAGGTGGCGAATTGAATTTCAATGTCGGCACACCCTCCGTTGGGAACCACACAGAATCCACCTACGATAGCAACGGCGTTTTACAACCATCTGCCGATAAAAAATTTGAAACCAACAGCCGGATGGCGGGTGTAGATGTATTGGTGAATCTGGGTTTTGTAGCACTTAGAAAAAGGGGTCTGATTGTTTATCCTCTGATTGGTCTCGGCTATGGTGCCTCCGGTATCCTATTGAGTTCGGAAGCAAGCAATAGACTTTACCCCGATATTACTTTTCCCGTAACAGATAGCGATCCCAATCTTCAGAATATCTTCATCTGGACCCGCACACCGGTGTACGATTTTGGAATCGGTGCACAATATATGCTGGGGGCTTCTACCGAAGACCGTGCCAAGGGTTTCTCTTTGGGTTTGAGGATGGGCTACAAACTTCAGCAGGCCTCCAATAACATACTTGTCAATGAGAAAAAAGTTGCAGATGGTCTGGAGGATGAAGATAAAAACAAAGTTCCAAAAGTGGATTTGTCAGGCTTTTATATCAAACTTTTGATTGGTTTTGGAAAAATTGGCGAATGATCCTGAATCCCTTGCCACTCTGAAAATACAAAAGTCCCGCTCCGGCGGGATTTTTTTTTACCCAGATGTTCCTTTCGGATGGTTCGGGCCTATACCTTTTGCAATTCAACAGCCTGCTCAAGCCTTTGTCCTGCCTGAGGAAACTCCGAAAAAACCACTACACCTTTTTCATCAATCCGGTTTAAAAAACCTTTCACCTCCTCATTTATCCAAAGCGGATCGAAGGGCGCCTCTGCTTTTACATAATTTCGGGTAAATCCCTCCATCATGCCCTTATTTTCTGCCGCTTCAAAGAGAACGGTATCCATTTTTCCGATTTGAGTTTCATAAAAAGCACGGCGCTTTTTTTCACTCAGGATGTGCAGCATTTTTGACCTTTGGGCCTTGTCTGCCTGACTGACCTTCCCGGGCAGGGAGGTTGCTTCGGTATTGGCCCTTTCGCTGTAAGAAAACACATGCAAATAGCTCACATCAAGCCGATTGAGAAATTCATAGGTTTCCAGAAAAAGTGCCTCTGTTTCTCCAGGAAATCCCACAATCACATCCACACCGATGCAGCAATGCGGCATCAGTTCTTTTATTTTACTTACTCTTTCGGCATATAGTTCCCGCTGATAGCGGCGCTTCATTTTCCCTAGAATTTCATTGCTCCCGCTCTGCAGAGGAATGTGAAAATGCGGAACAAAGCGTCGGCTTGCCGCTACAAAAGAAATGATCTCATCTCTGAGAAGATTGGGCTCAATGCTTGAAATTCGAAACCTGGAAATATTCTCCACCCTGTCGAGGGCCATAATCAGGTCCAGAAACCGCTCTTTGCGGCTGCCGTTTTGAAGGCCGAAATCGCCGATGTTAACCCCTGTGAGCACAATTTCCTTAACACCCGAATTGCCTATCTCGCGGGCCTGAGCCACCACATTTTCAATGGTATCGCTTCGGCTCTTTCCCCGGGCTAGGGGTATGGTGCAATAGGTGCAGGGATAATCGCAGCCATCCTGAACCTTCAAAAAGGTACGGGTACGATCGGCCACAGAATAGGAGCTGTGGTAAACATCGGTGTCCTCAATGGCGCCGCCC
The DNA here is from genome assembly GCA_044359055.1 of Catalimonadaceae bacterium. Classification (GTDB taxonomy): domain Bacteria; phylum Bacteroidota; class Bacteroidia; order Cytophagales; family Flexibacteraceae; genus CAMDMI01. The sequence continues at coordinate 19,778 of JBIKMV010000017.1, read as the reverse complement.
ACAATTCTTGGACTGTCCTTAGGGCCCAGCTTTTCCACATAATCTGCAGCCTGAAATTTGGCATTGGCGCCCAAAACCAAATCTACTCCGGGAATGGCGGCAATCTCTTCGGGCTTCAGCTGGGCATAGCATCCGATAATTAACACCCGTGCTTCGGGAGAAATTTTCAAACCCTCGGAAACCACCTTCCGGCATTTTTTATCTGCCTGTTCGGTTACCGAGCAGGTATTGATTACATACACATCCGTCGCCTCACCAAAGTTCACTTTCTGGTATCCCTTTGCCTCAAAACTCCTTGAAATAGAAGAAGTTTCAGCATAGTTCAGTTTGCAGCCAAGGGTATAAAATGCGACTCTTTTCATTCCTGAAGCGGCAAAGATACCTGCATTTTTTGGTTTTGGCCAACCTGGGGCATTCCTCCGGCCCCGGCCCTGCTGTACCCAAAACTGCTAATCACCGGCAACAGCTGTGCATTTTATATGGTTTTTAATCACCGGTTACCGGAAGGAAATGTATTTTTGCCCATCTATTTTGCCGTCAGACAAAGATTGGCAAACAGAAACAAGTCCGTAGGGGTTTAAGATGCCATGCGATTCATTCTTACCGTACTCACCATTTACTTAATCTGGCAGGTAGTCAAATTCTTATTCAAAATTGCCTTTCGATATTGGCTGAAAAAAAATGCCGGCAAGGCTTTTTTCTACAGCGGCGGATTTGGCTCCGGTCGTTCTTACGGCTACGACAGCAGAAAAGAAGGCGAAATCAGGGTTGAAACAACCGAAAACCACAAAACAGAGTCCGGGAAAAATCCGAACCGGAATCTGGGAGAATATGTTGATTTCGAGGAAGTAAAATAGGCCCTCCTACCCCTTCGAAGCGTAGCCTGCCAGAGCTTTTTTGGTAAAGTCAGACAAAACCAGTTTGCCGCTCATGCCTGCTCTTTCCAACAGAAGAACATCCCAGTTTTCGGTTCCTTCCCAGAACACTTTTTTCAACAGACTCAGGGCCTCCGGATTGGAATCTGCCAGCTTTTCGGCCAGCACCATAACGGCCTGGTCCAGCTCTTCGATGGTATCGAAAACTCCGGCATAAAGACCCTTTTCCTTTGCCCATGCTGCATCATAAAGCTCGGTTGAATTGAGTGTCATTTGAGAAAAAGCCGAAAAGCCTACCTTTCGCTGCACAGCAGGACCAACCACAAAAGGGCCTATTCCCACGGCCAGTTCACTCAGTTTTACGGAGGCATGTCTTGTTGCCAGACAATAATCAACCGCAGCAGCCAGACCTACCCCGCCACCTATGGCCTTTCCCTGAACCCTTCCGATAACCATTTTCCCACAGGTGCGGATGGCATTGATCACATGGGCGAAACCAGAAAAGAACTTCTTTCCGGATTCAAATTCCTGAATGGCAATAAGTTCAGTAAAACTGGCACCGGCGCAAAAGGTCCGGTCGCCGCCGCTTTTGAGGACAATGACCCGGGACCTGGGGTTCTGCCCTTCCTCTGAAATGGCCATGGCCAGCTTCATCAAAATTTCGGAAGGCAGGGAATTCTGTGCCTCATGAAAAAAGGTAATTTCTGCAATGCCGTCTTTGGGGTATCCGGTTTCTACAAATGCCATTTTTTTGAAAATTAAAACACTAAAAATGAAATACTTGACTCTTTTACCTTAACCGAAAGCCGGGGCCGGGCCATCTGCACTTTCCTGAAAATAGCCTACCAGATTCGGATTCGGTCTTCGGGTTTCTTGTAGAGCTTTTCGCCGGGCTTCACATCGAATGCCTTGTACCAGGCATCCATATTTACAACCGGCCCGATGGTGCGGTATGGACCCGGCGAGTGGTTGTCGGTAACTATGAGCTGCGCAGCGGTTTGGGGGAGAATATTTCCACGCCATACCTGCGCCCAGCTGAGGAAAAACCTTTGGTCCGGAGTGAATCCGTCAATTTTTTGATTAGACTTTCCTTGTTCGGTCATCCTGAATGCTTCATAGGCCACATTGAGTCCGCCAAGATCGCCAATGTTTTCACCCATGGTGAGTTTGCCGTTTACATGAATGGTATCCAGCACCACATAGGCATCGAATTGTTTGCCGAGGTCAACTGTTTTGGCTTCGAACCGCTTTTTGTCTTCATCGGTCCACCAGTTGCGTAGGGTGCCGTCGGCATCGTACTTGCTTCCACTGTCATCAAATCCATGAGACATCTCATGACCGATAACAGCACCAATACCGCCATAGTTGATGGCATCATCTGCATTGGCATCGAAAAATGGAAATTGCAGAATGCCGGCGGGAAACACGATTTCATTCAGAGTCGGATTGTAATAGGCATTGACTGTGGGCGGGGTCATGCCCCATCTTTCGCGGTCTACCGGCTTGCCGAGCTGGCTGAGCATAAAATCATAATTCCATTTCCCGACATTTACTGAATTCTCAAAATGCTTATTCCGGTCTATGACCAGACCTTCATAGTTTTTCCATATATCGGGATAGCCTACTTTGGGTCTGAATGCCTTGAGTTTGGCGAGGGCTTTTTGTTTGGTTGGCCCGGTCATCCAGTCGAGGTTTTGAATGCGGTTGGCAAATGCTTTCCTTAGATTTTCTACCAGTACATTCATGCGTGCCTTTGCTTCGGGCTTAAAGTGCTCTTTTACATACAATTGACCCAATAATTCTCCAATAGATCCATCTGTAAGCTGAGACATTCGCTGCCATCTGGGCGTAGGCACCTTTTGGCCGCTCAGCACCTGATTGAAGGCAAAGGAGGCATCAAAAAAGTCTTTGCTCAGGTAGGAAGCTGAACCCTTCAGCACATTCCACTGCATGTAAACCTTCAGGTCTTCAAGGGCTTGTGTTTCCAAAATATTGGCCACCTCCACAAAAAACGGAGGATGGCCCACCAGGATGCTGTCTTCACCTTTCACTCCGAGGGCGGCAAGAATCCGGCTCCAGTCCATGCCGGCGGTAGTTTTGGAGAAATCGGCAATGAGGAATTTGTTGTAGGTTTTGTAAGGGTCTCGCATTTCTACCCGGCTCATCTGGGCGGCAGCAAGGCGCTTTTCCAGGGCGTAAATGATTTCTGCATTTTGAACGGCTTTTTCAGGACTTGTGCCCACCAGAGAAAATAGGCGGATGATGTATTTTTTATACGCCTCCTGGATGCCGGTATTGCGGGCATCATTTTTCAGATAATAATCACGGTCGGGCAGGGAGATGCCACCCTGACCAAGCTGCGGAGCCATTTTTTCCACATTTTTTCTGTCCTGTCCGATGTAAAATCCGAAAAAGGGGGAGGCAAGACCCTGCTTTCTGAATTGGATGATTTCGTCCATTAAGGCTGCCTTTGTGGAAATGGCCTGAAGGCGGTTCAGATAGGGCATCACAGGTGAAGAGCCCAGTTTTTCTATGGTGATGCTATCCATTCCGGCAGCATAAAAATCCCCCACCCTACGCGAAAGAGAACCCTGAGGCGCATTCTGGTCGGCAGCTGCTTTTTCCAGAATGTCTTTCACAGCTTTGATGTTGAATTCACGGAGTTCGTTAAAACTTCCCCAGCGGGTTTCTTTTGCGGGCACGGGATTGTTCTTTACCCAGGTACCACTGGCATAGGTGTAGAAGTCGTCGCCGGGCCTGGCGCTCAGGTCCATATTGGCCGGGTCGATATATTTTCGGGTGCTTTTCTGGGCATAAAGGCCTGATATCAAGCCAATTCCAATAAAAAAGGAAAGTACTGAAACTTTAAAAATCTGGTGCATTTTATTCAAAAATTAAAGACGGCGAAAATAAGGGGAATATCCTTTCGCAACCATGTAAATGGCAAATGATTTTCAGATGCGGGGAGAGCCGGATGAAATTTCATCCAGAATTTGACCGATTTTTCCGCATAGCGCTTTCCTGCTGTACTTTTCGATGCCTGTGGTTTGCAGCTGGTCTTTCCCTGCCAGAAAGTCGGAAAATAATTTTAAAACAGCCTGCTTAAAACCCTCTTTATCAGTAAAATCCACAACCGGACCTGCCTGAGCCTCCGTGATGATGGCAGCCGCATCCCCATCGGGCGGACCGATGCACAATACCGGACGGCCAATGGCCAGATATTCAAATATTTTGCCAGTAATAATACCCTTGGCCATGGGCACATGGTTCACACTCAGGAGCAAGACACGGGCCCTGCGCTGAATCTGTATAACCTCATGATGGGGCACATACGGCAGAAACTTTATCCATGAAAGATCTTCAAAATCTTTGATTTGCTCCTGTACAATGGGGTCAGACACACCATAAATCCGGACCTCCAGTTTTTCTTTCAGCTCCGGGTTTTCGAGGCGCAGTTCGTTCAGACCATTCCAGAAAATATCGTGGCTTCTGGCCTTGCCGAGCATTCCTATATGTATGATGCTGAACATATTATCCAGTGGCGCTTCAGGCTTCAGATCAATATCGGCGGGGTCATAGCCATTGGTTACCACACTGATGGGTTTGGTGGTAAGGGGCTGATATTCTTCCATCATATTTTGCCCTACCACCACCACATGGTCGGCCTCGTTTACCACGGCCTTTTCCAGTTTTTTATGCTTTCGGTCTGCCCAGGGCTCCAGATTCAGTTCATGGTAAAAGTCGATGCGAGTCCAGGGATCGCGGAAATCTGCCAGCCAGGGAATACCCAGCTTCCGCTTGATTTTGAGGCCGATGAGATGCATGGAATGCGGGGGGCCGGTGCTTACCATGGCATCGACATGATTTTGCCTGAGCCAGTTTTTAAGAAACCGATACGATGGGTTGATCCAGAACATACGGCTGTCGGGAATGAAAATATTGGCCCTGATCCAGAGCATAAGCCGGGTTTTGATATCCTGGTTTGCCTTTCCCTTCATGACAGGATTCACCTGCTTTTCGGCTTTTTGGCCCATAAGTCGGTTGTAAATCTGGAAGGGCTCGAAAATGGGCTGCTTGATGACCTGAATACCCGGGGGTATTTCGCTCAGAAGTTTTTCGTCGCGGATGTCAAAATCAGGATTGAGGGGTGTGTAAACGATGGGCTCCCAGCCATAAAGGCGTAGGTATTTTACAAATTTCAGCCAGCGCTGCACCCCCGACCCAGCCGAAGGAGGCCAGTAGTAGGCAATGATGAGAACTTTTTTCCGTGGTTTTTCCATGTGCTTCCGGTTTGCCGCTTGCTTCAATTCAAACAACAAAAAACAGGAAGAACCAGGGATTTATCCAAAAAGGATTGCGGCTTAGCCCCGTTATTTTTTTTGTACCTCAACGCTTCAAGGTACAATAAAGGTACAAATATTCAGTAAACAAATCAGTAACAACAAAAAAGAAACTCATTAAGCAAGGCATAAAAAAAGCCCTCATTTACAGGGCTTTATATTGGTTCTTTATGGGTTTGGTATTGGGTTGTTTTGTGCTGGTTACTTTCCGATACAGAAAGTGATCTATATATGATTATCAGCGTATTATGCGAATTGGGCAACAAATAGGCAACAAAATGCAATAAAACAAAAGAAAGCCCACGGCAATAAAACTCTATATATCAGAACTTTGCAACACGTTCGTAGAGGCCCCTGCGGTTAAGTCTGGCAAATATATTCAAATGTTGATATTCTGGTAAGGCTTTGCAAAAATAACGGTCGTAAGGCTTTGCAAAACCGTCTTCAATCATTTTAGCATTCAAGCAAGTTCGATCCGAAAGGAAAACATAAGCCAATGTCCGGCCATATGGATCCAAGGGCTCATTTTCTTCGGTTAGGATAGAAACCGATTCTTTGAGTTAGTCTTTGCCTTGTTCTGCAGTTTTTTTTCTGAGCTGGTCTATTTCTTTTGCTTTCCCCGAAGCTCGGCGGTATCCTGGATAAGGACAATTTCAAGTTTCCGGCCTACCTGGTGGAGCAGTTTTATGCGGGCGTTTTTGGCGAAGCGTTTGAGTGCGTTGGTTTTATTTACTTGTTTATGGTGGCTGATTCTAATTTGCCGGATACAGTCGTTTAAACCGGTCGAGGATTAAATTCTTATACCCAATTTTCATTTCTTCACTTAAAAAACTGATTTCAATAAATTCCAACCATTTAGTCTTTGCCTTTTCCATTTTCTTAAAAAGGTTTTCTTGTTGTTTTGTATCCAAACCAAGTGTGCCAAAAGCAGTTGTGAAATCGTATCGATTTAATTTTTTCTTTTTGCCATTCAGTGCCAGGGCCAGATCTTCATCATCAGCGGGATTTACCAATGTAGTAGCCACAAGGTCATATGCCGGAGAAAAAACAGGGCCGGTTGCAGGTTGATGAATTAAGGAAAAGTTTTTCAGGTGCATGTCTGCATTGCCGGTCAAAAAAGAAAATAAGACCAACTCGAAAAAATTGACCAGATCCAATCCAGGACTTGAAGAGTATTTTAATATTGCCTTCGCTACTTGTTCATGAGATCCACGGTATTTGTCCTCTGTGAGTCGATCCGTAAGCTGGCACATGTCTTCCATGTGGAGCTTTTCTTTTTTAACCCGGTCTATCCGTTTGGTGATAAATGCCAGATTGCCTGACGCTAATCGGATAAGGCTATGAGGGACTACTTTAATTTTTGCAAGACTTGCCAAATGCATGGTCAAATCTTCTACTTCGGGCAATTGTGTGTAATGTGGGGAAGGTGGCTTTAGAATATATCCACCCCACATTCCTACAATTGTGAATCTCTTTGCCAGATGCGGCTGTTCTGCCGAGGCCAAATGCAATGACAATTTAGGCTGCACTCCTGTAACAGCAGTTCGTGACCTGACCACTTGAGTAGCCAACTCATCTATATTGTTTTCTGAATAAGGCAGGACAGGAGGAATGGATTCGCCAAATATCTTCTTGCTGCAAGCCGGATGAAAATCAATGTCACTTTCACTCAAAGGTTGGTAACAGTAGAGGCATCGGTTACTCATACTTCAGTTTCTATTATCGGGTAAACACTTACTGCACCAATGCAGTCTTTACAACAAGCGAGAAGCAAGCCCATGCGATCTCTTGGATCAAGTTTCCAATTTTTTTCAGCTATGTCTAATAACCAGCCTTCGGGTATCAATCCATCAAAAAAAGAGAACAGGACATTGCTTGTAAATGCTTTTTCCTGAAGCGGTAAAGTGAGACTGACAGGTTTCGGATCCTTAGATTGAAGGTAGGCTGGTGCATACTGAAAATGATAACCATTTTCATCCTGACTTAGCCAACCAGCCAATTCATTATGCATTTTTATTTCAGCCTCTCTCATTTGGTTGCAGTTAGTTGTTGGTTGAAGGTGGATTAGACTTTACCGGGCCCATTTCGTAGCCAAACAGTTGCAATACCTGGTTTACTTTGTCCAGCCGCAGGGTTTTTTTGCCTTGCTCCAATTCTCTTACAAAGCGGAGCCCCACCCCAGCCTTTTCGGCCAGTTCTGGCTGAGTAAGATTTACCAAAGCCCTTCTTTCTTTTAGAAACTCGCTCAAATTCATATTTTATACCTTTTCGGGCGTAAATTTAGTCACTATTCTGAATTTACACCCTTTATGGTATAATTTAATTATTATATTTAAAATTACACCTTTTCGGGTGTAAATGGTTATAAATATACCGAATGATACCCTTTAGGGTATCATGATTGTTAACTAAAGAGAAATACGTTTGTCTTCACTGTTCCAGATAATCAAGAAAAACAGGTACTTAATAAGAAAGAGAAAAGTAATTACTTTCCGATACAAAAACGGGAGAATATGGAACCAAGCACCTCCTCTACCGTGATGGCACCGGTGATGCTGCCGAGGTGAAACAAGGCTTCCCGGATGTCGGTGGCCAGCAAGTCGCCCGAAAGCCCTTGATTGAGAGCATCTCTTACCTGTTCAAGGGCCTTTTTTGTTTCTTTCAATGCCTGAAAATGCCGGAGGTTGGTAATCAGAGATGTTTCCGCCTGAAGCATGGTTTTGTCTATGGATCTGGCAACAATCTCCTTTTTCAGGTCTTCGAGCCCTGAACCCGTTTTTGCCGAAATGCCGAAAACCCCATGTTCTGAACTTTTCAGATCTGTCTTGGTAAATACCTTCAGGTAGGGCAAGCCCCTCCTTTGAATTTCTTTTTCTATTTCCAGCACTTCTTCTGACCCGGAATCCGGAGCATGAAGGAGCAGGGCAAAAGAAGATTTATCCAACATTTCCCTTGTTTTGGCTATCCCTATATTTTCCACCAAATCATCGGTCTGCCGCAGGCCGGCTGTATCCACAAATCGGAAGGTAATGCCTTCCAGAACCATAATGTCCTCAATTACATCCCTGGTGGTTCCTGCTATGGGCGAAACAATGGCCTTTTCCTCCTCAAGCAAGGCATTGAGCAGCGTAGATTTTCCGGCATTGGGCGGCCCTACAATCACCACCGGAATCCCATTTTTTACTGCCTGACCAACAGAAAAAGAATGAAGCAATTTATCTATGTGATTCTGAATCTGGTTGATAAGGTCCATCAGCCGGCTTCGGTCTGCAAACTCCACATCCTCCTCACTAAAATCGAGTTCCAGTTCTATCAGAGCCGTAAAATCAATGAGGTCCTGTCTCAAAACCTGAATTTCCTTACTTAAACCACCCTTCAACTGGTGCATCGCCGCCCGGTGCGCGGCCTCAGATTCTGAAGCAATAAGGTCGCCGACGGCCTCGGCCTGAGCCAGGTCAAGTTTGCGGTTCAGAAAGGCCCTTTGGGTAAATTCTCCCGGACGCGCCAACCGGCATCCGGCTGACAGACAGAGTTTTACAGCCTCTTGCACAATATAAGGTGATCCGTGCAGGCTCAGTTCGGCCACATCTTCACCTGTAAACGATTTCGGCCCCCTGAAAACCGTAACCAGGGCCTCGTCCAGAAGTTGTCCGTCTTTCTGAAGCTTACCCAGAAAAGCGGTATGCCCGGGGCGGTTGCTTGCAAAAGCCCTTGGGCAGATGGTATCCAGAACTGCAAAGGCATGCGGACCCGAAATGCGCAGCACAGCCAGAGCACCCAGACCGGCCGGGGTGGAAAGGGCTACAATGGTATCATCCCAAGTGGGTATCATTTCTCTCTGTATGCCAGTAGCTTACACAATTCTTCAAGTCGCTTTTTCGGTTCTGCGCCTCCGGGAAGTTCCCCCAACAGACGAAGTCCGGCATCCATCTCCAGCTGAATCAGGTTCAAGGTCATTTCCGGAATGTGATGGGTTTCCATCCAGTCCAGACATGCTCGAATCCGGTCATCAGATTCAAAAGGCGCTGCGTTCCAGAGGGGTAGAAATTCAGCATTTTCGGAATGATTCAGGCTGCAAAGCACAGGAAAGGTGAGCTTGCGGTTGGCAATATCCCCTCCCCGCTTCTTGCCTGTTTTTTCTTCTGTGCCAAACAGGTCCAGATAATCATCACGCAACTGAAAACAGCGTCCCATGGCCTGTCCGAATCCCCTGATTTTCTCTCTTTCAGCCTGTGGCAATCCTGCAAGAAAACCTGCCATTTCGAAAGAAAAGGCAATCAGCGCACCGGTCTTTCGGTCTATCATGCCCAGATATTCTGCAACCTCCACATGGCTGGTTTCCGAAAAATCCATATCCAGTTGCTGCCCTTCGCACACAGCCAAAGCCATATCGTTGAAAGCATTCATCAGCGATTTCAGGTCGGCAGTGTGAGCAGACACCAGAACCTGATAGGCCAGGACCAGCATGGCATCACCTGCCAGCAATGCGGTGGGCTCATCCCACTTTTTATGCACCGTCTGAAACCCACGACGCATATCGGCCTTGTCCATTATGTCGTCGTGGACAAGAGAAAAGTTATGAAACAACTCAGTAGCCAGGGCTGCACGGGCGTCTTCGGGCCCCGGTTCACGAAAAAGCTCCAGACACTGCAGCACAAACACGGGCCTGATGCGCTTTCCGGGTAGAGCCATAAAGTACCGGATGGGATCATAAAGGCTGGCAGGATGCCCGGGATATGGCAGGTTTTGCATGGCCTCTTCTATCAAAGGGAGCCATTTTTGAATCTGATATTGCATTAAAACAAAAAGCCGAAGTTAAATCCCAGTCTGAATGGGATGGTTAATGTATTGGTTTTGATACGGTTGTAGCTGAGAAGCTGCTCTGGAATGCGGGCATTACGATAGCCGAAACCTATTCCGCAGAATAAATCCAGGGTAAAAGACCTGTGCCGGTTGAAATGTTGAAAAAACCGGTTTCCCGCCAGAATACTCAGCTCTATTTTTGTTTCAGTGCCTTTGAAATTTTGCTGAATCCGCATGCTGTCGATGGTTTCCATGGCATATAGTTTGTGGGTAAAACCAGAAACCCGCAGCTCCTGACCAACATAAAAACTGCCTTTTCCAAAGTCTTTACTGTACAGTTTCTGTCTGATATCCAGAGAACTACCCAAAGTATATAACCGGCTGTTTTCCTGTTCTTCGTCGTGATTGACAAAGAATGGCTGCCGGTAAATGGTGAATATCATTTCTATACCCAGTCTGTCGTGGAGAAAGTATTCTACAGCAATCGGGAGAGAGGAAAGCGCAGTGGCAAATGGGTTGAAGCCCAGAATGAACCCCCTGAGCTCATTTTGCCTGGCAACATAATGGCGAAACCTGCCTCCTTTTCCTGCAAAATCCTGACGGCTGTGGGGTTTCGGTTTGGAACTTGCCACAACGGTATCGGGCTGTACTTTCTTAACCAGCTGATCCTGAGGAATTTTGGGCTGAATCATATCATAAAAGGTTTTGTAATGGCCGATTAGCTTTCCATCCCTGGCCATCAGATCCCAGGATCCGATTTTCTGGCCATTGCGCATCTGACCCCGCATTTTGATACTCCCGTTTTCATAATATCCAAGATACTGACCGTAGCCTCCGAAGTACTCGCACTCCCCTTCCAGACCCCCGTCGTCAAAATAATAGGTCCAGGTTCCTTCGTATAAATCATTGATAATCTTTCCTTTCATCTTCACTTTACCATTGTCGTAAAACTCCTGGTAATCGCCGTTTCCTTTTACAAAGTTCGCCTCGCCCTTCAATCCACCGGTGGGAAGGTAAAATTTCCAAACGCCCTCCTGATCGTTGTTGTCCAGATCACCTTCCGAGCTGAGATTGCCATTGTCGTGGTAGTATTTCCATCTGCCGTATTTTTTGTTCTTCAGAAAATGGCCTTCAGAACTCAGTTTTCCGTTGGGGAAAAAGAACTTCCAATACCCTTCCCTCTCCCCGCCTTTCTCTCGGCCTATGGCTTTCAATTCGCCGGTTTCGTAAAAATATTTCCAAATGGAATCGCTGATACCCTTTCGGATAAAACCTTCCATTTTGGTATTGCCGTTGGCATAAAATTCTTTGTAATCGCCCTGCCCCATTTTCATGAAAGCTGTGGCTTTGAGCGTGCTGTCTTCATGAAAATATCGCCATAAACCACTCTGAAGACCCTTTTTGTATTTTCCCAGACTTTTCAACCTGCCCGATTCGTAGTAAAACTTCCAGGTGCTGTCTTCCACATTTTTCCTGTAAAAACCCTCCTGTGACACTTTGCCGTTTTCAAAGAACATTTTCCCGGGGCCCGACAACTCCCCCTGCTGATAATGGTACATACTTTTGAGGGAGCCATTTTCAAAGAATCGCTCCCAGAGTCCTTCTGCAAGATTGTTCCGGTAATTTCCCTTGGTTTTAATTTGTCCGCCGGCGTAAAGACCGGTAAAAGGTCCGTTTTTTATCTTTCCCTCCTTGTCTGATGTGACATATATTTCCTTAATAACCAAGCCATTGGCATCATAATACTTGACTTTTCTGAACGACTGGGCCGGGGCAGGGTGGAGGTAAACAAGGAAAAAAAGCAGGAATAGCAGGCAAAAGCCTATTTTTGAGGCCTGCCCGCGGGAGGCTTTCTGTGGGTTATTGCTACGGTTACTCCTGCTCAGCATGTTTTGAAGATGGCAAAGGTATTTCGATTGCTCCTTTTTCCTTTTTCTTTTTTATATGGTCTGGCCGTATTTTTTCGAAATTTGCTATACGATCTGAATTGGTTGCCATCGCGCTGTTTTCCCGTGCCGGTAATCTGCGTTGGAAATCTGGAAATGGGCGGTTCCGGAAAAACACCCATGATGGATTTACTAATCGAACACTTCCACAAAAAAAATAAAATTGGCTGTATATCAAGAGGATATGGCCGAAAATCAAAAGGTTTTGTGCTGGCAGACGACAAGTCTGATACCGTAACTCTGGGCGATGAGCCCTTTCAGATTTTTAGTAAATGGCGCCATCACATCATGCTTGCAGTGGACGAAAACCGGGCGCGGGGGATTGAGAACCTATTGACCCTTCACCCCGGCCTGAATCTGATTCTAATGGACGATGGCATGCAGCACCGAAGCGTAAAGCCATCCATCATATTGATGCTCAGTCCTTTTCGGAATCCTTTTTATAAAAATTTCATTTTACCATTTGGAACATTAAGAGAATTTCGTTCGGGTTGCCTAAGGGCCAGATTTATGATTTTCACCAAATGCAAAGAGCCGGATGAAAGGAAAAAAGAATTCACAGAAAAGGACTTGAAAAAAAGAGGCCTTCCGGCTGAACATGTTTTTCTTTCTGAAGTGCTTCCGGCTGCCCCTCTAAACCGCAATGGCGATACCCTTCAGCCGGGGGCCGGGGTGGTGGCCATTGCAGGCCTTGCTTCAAACCGTGATTTTTTTGAAAATGTGAAATCAGGTTTTTTAGTGGAAAGATGCATATCCAAACCGGACCATTACAGATATTTGCCCGATTTTTTTGAAAAAGAAGACCTGAACGGAAAAGTAATCATCTGCCCGGAAAAAGACTTCCATAAACTTGTTTGCCTTGCCCCACAACCCGAAAAGGTTTTCTTCGTACCCATCCGAAACAGGATTTTTCCTGAGGAAGTTTTCTGGCAGGAACTTGAAAAAAGCATTGAAAAATAGCCTTTTTCTTTTTTTGGTTTTGCTCTCCGGCAGCCTGAACGCCCAGATTCTGGACGACTCCACCAAATTGCTTTTTTCTGCCCGAACGGTGAAAATCAGGACCGAAAAGCAAATGCTCACGGGTATGGGATTTGATACTCCTGATACCTCCATGGTGGAATTCAACCAAAAAATTGATTTCCTGTACCAAAACCGCGGCTGGTTTCAGAATCTCGGAGTTTTCGGCACAGCCGGCAGACCGCTGTTTCATCATTTGCCTGGCTTTATCGGTACCCGGAACGGTATGCAGGCATTCGACTACCTGATACCGGGCAGGGACGACCTCCCTTATCTCAATACCTTGTCGCCTTACACAGAACTTTTTTACACACAGGGTGCCAGACAACGCTCCATGCTCAAAACCACCCTTTCTCAGAATATTCTGCCGGGATTCAATATTTCAGCTCATTATCAGAGATTTACAGGTCTTCGCATTTTGAATGTAACAGAAAACGACGAGCGCCTGACCGACCACCATTCCGCCTGGGCATCAGGAAATTTTGAAACAAAAAACCACAAGTACCGCATCAGGGCACATTATCAGCACCTCAACCATCTGCAATATGAAACCGGCGGGGCTTCCATCCCACCCCTAGGCAGGGAAGACAGCCTGTTTATTGCTCCGAACATCATGCCGGTAAAGCTGAATCCGCAGGCCAGAAGCAGGGACCTGCGCAACAACTGGTTTGTGGCACAGGAAATCAGACCTACTGGCAATTTTTTCATAGGAAGCCGCCATTACAGATTCCGTCAGGTGAATACCTATGGCGATCCGGTGCCTGCACTTGCCTTTTACGGAAATGACCTGTACTTTCAAAAGCAAAAACCTGCTGGTGCCGCACCAGATTCGCTTTGGGTAAAAAGGACCTATGAACTTTGGGAGAATGAAGTGCAAGCTGGCTACCGTGATTCGCTGCGCTACCTTACCATTTACACCAAACGACGGGACAACTTCCTCAGGAGCAATATTTTCACCCGATTCAATCATGTGGTGGAATACCTGTACGGCGCCCGCTTGCAATGGAAAATCAGGGAATCAGAATTGGAAGCATGCGGGGAATGGATCAGCCCTTCAGAATATGACTTATCAGCCAGCCTGAACTGGAAAGGTTTTCAGGGAAATGCCCGGTTCATGTCCTACAAACCCAGCCTTGTTCAAAGGGAATTTTTCAGTAAAAACCTCCTGTATGAAACGGATTTCGGGCCCTCGCAAGCTTCACAGGTCCTACTGTCTTATGCCTTTGTTTTGGGAAGATTCTGGATAAAACCTGCCTTTGAAAACCAGATTGTTAACAGGGGAATTGCCTATTCCAATACCTATAAACCATTTCAAACCGACAAGGCTGCGGTGATGCAGTATGCAAGCCTGGAGTTCTCCGGAATCTGGAAAAGATTCAGCAGCAGCAATACTTTTATTCGTGTTTTTCAGAGCGGGGCCCGCATTTCGGCCATGCCTTCCTATGTGTATCACTCTTGCCATGAGTTTTTTGTAGCCCGGAAGCGCAAAGGTTTTTCCGCCAGCCTGGGCTTTAATCTCGACTGGCGATTCGACTGGCCCTCAGAAGATTACAACCCACTAACGGGGCAATGGTTCTTACAATCCAAAACCACCATTCCACCATATTTTTTATTTGATGCATTCACCCACATCAAAATTGACCGCGTAAGGCTCTATTTCAAAGTTCACAATACCCTTCAGGGTTTAGGGGGCGCAGGATATTTTGCAGCACCCTATTATCCAGCTCAGCGCCGCCTTTTTGAACTCGGTTTGTGCTGGACTTTCTTTGATTAATTTTTAGAAAATTCAAAAGAATTCCCTGTTATTTAACATTCTAAAAACCATTTACCGATGAAAAAATTCTTTTCACTTTCGCTTGTTATATATTTGATTTTCATACTGTTGCCTTTTTATTCAAAAGCACAGTGCAGCATACCGAACGGGGATTTCAATACCTGGTTAGACCTAAGCCCCTCAGGCTGGATCGCATTTTCTGTATCTCAGATTCAGGGACGCTCCGGTCCGGGTTTCGGCATCCGGCTTGCAGCCAGCCCCGGAATTCCGGTTCCTGCTCTGTTAAATGCCGCCTTTCCCTGTACAAGCCGGAGTCCTTTTTTGAATGGCTATTTGAAATCCAATTTTCAGGGAAGCCTTCAGGACACCCTGATTTTTTATGTATTTTATAAATTGCAGGGCTCCCAGAATCCCGGTGCTGTCGGCACCTGCCTCCTGACACAAACCATTGCGAACTGGACGCCTTTTCATGTACCCATCAACAGCGTTGCACCGGGGCCCATAGATTCAGTCATTGTCAATATAATTAAGATCGGGCCCGGGAGCAGTACAGTAGATTTTGATGATTTTACATTTTCAAACACCGCCTCAGGTCAAACCCTAGGTAACTGTACAGTATTCACCTCGGCAAAAAATGATATCAAAACACCTACATCCGACCTGATGGTTTATCCAAATCCGGCCAATACTGAATTGAAAATCAAAGGATTGAATCCGGAAACGCCCTTTTCTGTTGAAATTACCAATATTTCAGGCCAAACTTTGGCTTTAAGCAAACCTACCTTCTTAGAAGATACTGAACTGGTATATCCCCTGAAAAAAATCAGGCCCGGGATGTATTTCCTCACCATCAGAAATCCATCCGGAGTTTGGACCAAAAAAATTCAGGTTCAATAAGCGGGCAATCAGCATCAGGCGCTTTTCTTTTTTTCCTAAATTTGTAACTGGCTCTTAGTTTTGCCTCTGATTAAAAATATATCTTCATGAAAAATCTATTTTTCTTTTGCTTCTTTCTACTCAATGTATTGATTAACAATCTTTTAGCCCAAAGTACATTATCCTACAAATGGAAACCGGGAACAGTATATAAATTCAAATGCCTTCAAAATGACCATATCAAAATGGGCGGAGGCGGAATGATGGGAATGATGGCCATGGGAGGGGATATGAAGTTCAAAACCGAATCGATTTTTGCCCTTAGGATAGATCAGCTATTGGGCAATGGCGGGGCAATGGGAAGTTTTTATCTCATTGATTTCAAAGTAACAGACGACAAAGGCAATATCATGGCCAATCTGTTGAATCTACCCGCCAGGTCTGTAGAAGCAGATTTTACCGTTGACAAGTCCGGAAATTTTACTTTTACGGAAATTCCGGTGCTGGTATGCCGCGAATCGGGTAACCTGTTGGTTTCTACCAAAGTAGAAAAAGGCGAAATGGCTGCTTCAGCCGAAGCCGACGGAGAAAGAGTATCGCTTTTTGCCGAATTCAATCCCAAAACCGGAACTCTGAAAGCAGGCTATTCTGTAAGCACCATTTCAAAACCAAAGCCTAAGCCGGTTACCATAAAGGAAGATGACGAAACCATAGACCTTCTTCCCAGTCATTTTTTAGACCTTCTGGTCCTTCCCGAAGGCCCGGTAGCAGCAGGAATGAAACTGAAAACCAAAATGTATGACACCGAAATCACCGAGAAGGTACTTAGTTTCAATGCAGGCATAGCCGAATTGAATTTCGATATCAAATCATCTGTGGATGCAGAAAAGTTTGAAAAAGATGCCAAAAAAATGGCAGGAGACGAAGATGAAGACAAAGGGGAGATGAACATGGATATGGGTGATATGGGCGGAATGGGAATGCCCGGAATGGGGGGAAACGGCACGCCTCAGATTAAGCAGGAACTGGAAGGAAACATCAACCTCTCCTTTGACAATACCAAAGGCATGATGCGCAAAATGGATGGGACCATCAACAACCACATGAACATGATGGGGATGGAAATTAATACAACTTCAACGGTTTTGCTTACGCCGGTTCCTTAAGACAAAAGGCCTGATCATATTGATTGTGAATGAGTTATTTGTAAGGGTATTCGGTTTTTTTTGAATACACATTCCTCTGGATAAAAACCATTCAAAGGCTTTGTTCCCCATCATTTTCATCCACAGCAGAAACAACGATTATCTGCCGCTCAGCCTCTGGAAGGCAAGAGAAACCAACCCCAACCGGGAAATTATTCTTCTGGGAGATGGTCAGAATGCCCACTTCAGTTTTCTGGTCAGGCACGAAAACATCAGCAAATACAGGAAACGAGCCGATGCCTTCAGGGAAAAATTTGTAAATTTCAGCACCAATCCTTCTGATTTTGAGCGCATTTGTCTGGAGCGCTGGCTCATTCTCGAGGAATTTCTTTTAAGCCAAGGCCTAGAAAAATGCCTCTATCTTGATTCTGATGTCCTGCTTTATGACGATATTGAAATCGATGCCAGAAGATTTTCTGCCTTTGGCATGACCGTAGCGGGTATTTCAGGCCATACCAATTTTATCTCCCGTGTTTCGGCTTTGTCAGATTTTTGCCTATGGATAGAAGCGGCCTACCAAAGCCCTGAATCCCTCCGAATACTGGAAGAAAAATATGCCCTGTTTCGCCAAACTCACGATGCAGGAGGCATTTCGGATATGACCTTTTTCACCGAATTCAGAGAAGCACGCCCGGATGCGTTATTGGATATTGGTCAGCCAGCAGATGGAAAATTATATGATATCACCATTACCTACACCAAAGGCCTGATTGCAGAAGGGGGAATAAAAAAAATCACCTGGAAGCAGGAAGCACCTTTTGTGGAATCAACTGAAAAAGAAAGCATTGAAATGCGCTCACTGCACTTTCAGGGTGAATCAAAAAAGTGGATGAAGCAAATGGCCCGCATTGATTCTCAGACTTTTGAATGGATTTATAACCTCAACAAAGTGTTCATCACCTTCCAGAAGGCATGGAACAAAATAGGTCGCATGGCTTCCCAAAAAGGCAAGTCATAGCCATCAGCAGGTTCCCTTCCGGGATTTTGGCGTCATAGGCCTATCTATTTTCGCCGGGGTCCTTTTCGCACATGGACCGACAGAATCCGCTGATTCTCTGATTCTGTTTCCGGACTGTTTCTGATGTCCCAGTAAGCTTTCATTTTTTCCCTTATACCCCCGCCCGGAACAGAAACCGGCTCAGGATAATCCCGGCCCTTCCGAAACCCATACAAAATCTCCTCCATAGGTGTAAGAAGCCAGGGCTCATGGGCAAGCCTGACAGGCAATTTTTCAAGTTCCGGCACCCATTTTTTTATGAATATGGCATCAGCATCATGCTTCAGACTATTCAGCACCGGATTGTAAACCCTCAGGGTATTGGTTCCCGTAGTTCCTGCCTGCATCTGAAACTGTGGATAATGAATTCCCGGCTCAAAATCCAGAAACAAACCGGCCATATGGCCTGCGCCATGCCGCCAGTCCTGTCCGAGGTGGTGACAGAGAAAAGAGACCAGCATGGCCCGCATCCTGAAATTGATCCAGCCGGTTGCCATCAGGCAGCGCATAGCTGCATCCACCAGTGGATAGCCTGTTTGACCCTGCTTCCAGGCATGCAGACTATTATCACAAAGCGTTTTTTCCAGTTTGTCAAAGCCCCGGTTGATATTTTCCTTTTCATAACGCAATTCCATTTCAAACTTTTGTATGAAATGACAATGCCACTGCAGGCGGGAAACAAAAGGGGAAAGATTGTATTTTTTCAGGTTGTTGACATTGTTTTTCGTTGCCTGATAAACCTGCCTGATGCTCAGATTTCCCCATGCCAGATAGGGCGACAGCCTGCTGCATGTAGTGCGGCTTTGCAAAGGTTTGGAAATATATCGGTTGTATCCGGCACCCCGATTTTTGAAAAAAGAACGAAGATATTGCCAGCCAAAATCTTCCCCTCCCGGCTGAATTCCTTCCTCTGAATTTTTCAACTGAGCCATCAGATCTGCAGCAGGCGCAAAGGGATTTTCAGGAAGTTCAGCATGTTTTCTTTTGAAAACATTTGCCACCTGCGGAGCTTCCATTCTGGTTTTCCATTGCTCATCCCAGCCATTTCGGTTTTTCAATCCCCTGACGACACCGTCCCGTGGGTACTCTTTCCATTGAATACCAAGTGGCTTAAACAAGGAAGATACGGCCTTGTCACGGGCGTATGAAACCTCTCCCCCGGTTTCCTGATGACTGAAAACCATCCGGATATCAAATACCGAAGCCAGAAATTGAAAGGCAAGCACAGCCTCAGTATGCATCATCAGAATTTGGTTTCCATGCACTGCCCACTTCGACTGAATCTGCATAACAGACTGATATTGAAAGCGAAGATGCCGCAGGGAGCAATCCGGGAGCGCCATCATAGAAGGTTCCCAGAAAAAAAGGCAGAGGTAAGGCAAAGGGCTGTTTTCGGCCATAAACAAGGGCAAATGATCCTGGGTCCGGAGATCCCGCTTAAACCAGACAATGTTTACCGCTTCTTTGGCTCCGGCTTCCATTTTCACTTTCCTGCTCAGAGGGCAAAATGGGTTTATATTCTTCTGATAGTCAGCGTTTGCTGATTTTATTCAGGCTGATGCTGCGTTGCATTCTGCATTTAAACCGGTCAATCTCAGGATTTCTTTTTTTGGTGTGTTTCTGACTTACACCCTGATTCACTCGCTTTCTCCAAAGCTCAAAACTGCTCCTTTTCAGACTTCTTCGCATAAGGGCAATTACTTCAGACTCCCGGAATCCGAATTGAAAAAAAATAGCATCAAAGGGGGTGCGGTCTTCCCATGCCATTTCGATAATCCGGTTCATCTCTTCTTCAGTCATAACCATTAAATGTTCAAATCAGCCTTCCATGTCTTACCAGAATTTCAGAGCCCTCAGCAAGGAAGGCTGAGACAGGCTTTGTATGGTTTAAAACAGCAAAAGCAGGTCCATAGTTTTCTTCAAAATCCAATTCTGCCCGACTCTC
>JBIKMV010000016.1:0-23791 GCA_044359055.1 Catalimonadaceae bacterium | reverse complement strand
TTTTTTCTGGGTGAATTTTGCCTTGCTGATGGGGGCTACTTTGCTGATGTTTGCCTTGCTCCGCACCCTGAATAAGGCGATGGGGGAGAAGCAATGAACTTTTACCATGGAATACTTCACTTTCGGGTGCGAATGGTTTGAAAATCAAACTATTGTCTGACTTGATAAAAGAAATTACTCCGCTTCTTTACAATTGAAGCCACCGGGTTTTCGTGTCATAAGTGGTTCTTTTCGTGTCCGATTGTTTCACATTTTATTTGCAGATTCGAATCAACACTGCATTCTTGTCCCGTCTTCCCTAAAAAAACCTCCGAAATAAATCATGACCCTCGACTCCATCCAATCCTTCCAGGGCAAATACCCCAAACAGCTTTGGGCCCTGTTTTTCTCCGAAATGTGGGAGCGATTCTGCTTCTACGGCATGCGGGGTATGCTTACCTATTTTATGGTGAATCAGCTGTTTATGGATGAAAAGCAGGCCAACCTCCAATATGGTGCCACGCAGGCCTGGGTGTATGCTTTCACCTTTATCGGAGGTTTGTTTGCCGATAAGATTCTGGGATTTCGCAAATCGCTTTTCTGGGGCGGGCTTCTCATGATCGCCGGCAGCCTCATTCTCGCCTTTGATCCGAAGGAGTTTTTCTTTCTGGGCATTGCCTTCAATGTGGTGGGGACGGGTTTTTTTAAACCCAACATTTCCAGTATGGTGGGCCGCTTGTACAGGCAGGGCGACAGCCGGCGCGACGATGGTTTTTCCCTTTTTTATGCCGGAATCAACATTGGTGCCCTTTTGGGCGGCTATTTCTGCATTGCCATAGGAAAAGGCGAATTTATGGCTTCGGTAATTCCCGCACACCTCACCTGGAATGTAGCCTTCGGACTGGCTGCACTGGTGATGAGCATCAGCCTGCTCACCTTTACCCAAACCCGTAAAAGCATGGGCCCCATTGGCTTGTCGCCCCTGCCTGCCTCAAAAGAAAAATCCTTCGTTTGGCAGGACCTGCTTGTGTATGGAACCGGTCTCCTGGCCATCCCAGTCATTATGGTTATGGTGGCCAATACGGTTTATACAGATTATTTTATGTATATCATTGGGCCTTTCAGCCTGGTTTATCTGGGATATGAAATGTATATCAGCACTGCTTCCGAGGCAAAAAAGCTGCTCGCTGCCCTTTTCTTTATTATTTTTTCTGTGGTTTTCTGGGCCATTTATGAGCAGGCCGGTGGTTCCCTAAGTCTGTTCGCAGCCAATCATCTCAATGATCAACTTCTTGGCGTCTTTCATCTCGATCCGAACGGTGTAAACAACTCGGCAAATGCTGCTTTTGTCATTGCGTTTGCAGCTTTGGCCGGCACCATCTGGGTTTGGCTGGCAAGGCGTAAGATGGAGCCCAACACCGTAGTGAAATTCGGAATTGGATTTCTTTTTCTGGGGGTAGGCTATCTGCTTTTTTATAGCTGTCGCTTTTTCGGTGATGCAAATGGGGTTTCTTCTCTGGATGTTTTTACGCTTGCCTATTTTGTGGTTACCCTGGGCGAACTTTGCCTATCGCCCATCGGGCTTTCCATTATGACTAAACTGGCTCCTGACCGGCTGCAGGGATTTATGATGGGCATGTGGTTTCTGGCATCTGCCTACGGTCAGTATGTGGCCGGTCTTTTTGGTGCAAGTATTTCACCTGCTGATTCGGCAACGGCAACAAAAAAGCTGGAGATTTACACACAAGGATATTACGAATTTGCTTGGTATGCGGTGATTGCCGGCGTCCTGCTAATTGCCATTTCGCCTCTGGTAAGGAAACTGATGCAGGAAGTGAAATAGGCATGGGGACCCAAAGGTTGAATAATGTGCCGGAAAATTGAAATTATTTTCAGGTGTATTTGAAATTCTGGAATAAAAGCCCTTATTTTGTCGCCTTGTAAAAAAAGAAAGATGTATTTGACCGCAGAAGTAAAAAAGCAGATTTTCAAGGAAAAAGGATTTAATAAAGCCGAAACCGATTCCGGTTCCGCTGAGTCTCAGATTGCTCTGTTTACACACAGAATCAACCACCTTACAGGTCACTTGAAGCAAAATGCCAAGGATTACGATTCAAAACTGAGTCTTTTGAAATTGGTAGGAAAGCGCAGAAGATTGCTCAATTATTTGCAGCAGAAAGATCTGAATCGCTACAGAAGCATCATTTCAGAACTTAACATACGGAAATAATCCGACTTTTTTCATAACAAAAAGAGGGAGTCCAAAGTGGTTCCCTCTTTTTTTACTTACCATTTTATCTAAAGATTTCTAATGAAACCAAATCCCATTGTTCAGACCATACAACTAAAAGACGGTCGGGAGATTACACTGGAAACAGGCGTGCTTGCAAAGCAGGCCAACGGTTCTGTAGTATTGCGCATGGGAAATACCATGCTGCTGGCAACGGTGGTTGCCAACAAAACACATAAAGAAGGGGTGGATTTTCTTCCTCTTTCCGTAGATTATCAAGAGAAATTTGCTTCAGCCGGAAAAATTCCCGGTGGGTTTTTAAAGCGTGAAGGCCGCCTCTCTGACTATGAAATTCTTATTTCCAGATTGATAGACCGGGCATTGAGGCCGCTTTTCCCGGATGATTTTCATAGTGAGGTTCAGGTAGCCGTTACTATGATTTCAGCCGACAAAAACGCCATGCCCGATGCATTGGCCGGTTTGGCTGCTTCAGCGGCTCTTATGGCTTCCGATATTCCCTTCAATGGTCCGGTTTCAGAGGTTAGGGTTATCAAAAAAGACGGAAAGCTTATCATCAATCCAGGAGAAGAGCAGATTCAGAACTGCGACCTGGAACTGATTGTTGCAGGTTCCCTGCATGATATTGTCATGGTGGAGGGCGAGATGAAAGAGGCTTCAGAAGAAGAAATGCTGGAAGCCATCATTTTCGCTCACGACGAAATCAAAGTTCAATGCCAGGCCCAGCTCGATTTCATGGCCAAAGCAGGTAAAACGGTGAAGTTTGAGTATGTGCACGAAACCCACGACGCAGAACTGAAAGTAAGGATGGCTGAAGCACTTTACGAAAAGGTGTATGCTGTGGCCAAGGCCGGAATTGCCAATAAAGTTAAGCGTTCAGAAAATTTCAAGGCCATTAAGCAAGAGTACATTTCAGGTCTGGCTCCGGAGTATGCGGCAGAAAAATCAGCCCTGATCAATACCTATTACCACGACATAGAAAAAGATGCCATGCGCAATGCTGTTATGGATGAGCGCATCAGACTGGACGGAAGAAAGACCGATGAAATTCGCTCCATTTGGTCTGAAATCGATTATCTTCCTTCCGCCCATGGAAGTGCACTTTTTACCAGAGGCGAAACTCAGTCTCTCACCACCGTTACTCTTGGAACCAAACTCGATGAGCAGCAGATTGATTCTGCCATGCGGGCAGGTTACAACAAATTCATGCTTCACTACAACTTCCCCGGCTTTTCGACCGGAGAAGTAAGGCCAAACCGCGGACCCGGCCGGAGAGAGGTGGGTCACGGAAATCTTGCATATCGTGCCCTGAAGCGCGTTCTTCCCTCTGAAGACGAAAGCCCTTATACCATTCGCATCGTATCTGATATTCTGGAATCCAACGGATCTTCTTCCATGGCTACTGTATGTGCCGGAAGTCTGGCTCTTATGGATGCCGGTATCCAGGTGAGCGGCCCTGTTGCAGGCATTGCGATGGGACTGATTACCGATACCAAAACCAACCGATACGCTGTTTTGTCTGATATTCTGGGCGATGAAGATCACCTTGGAGATATGGATTTTAAAGTAGCAGGTACTGCCAAAGGTATTACCGCCACTCAAATGGACCTTAAAGTTGATGGTCTTCGCTACGAAATTGTAAGGGAAGCGCTGGAACAGGCCCGCAAAGGAAGACTTCATATTCTGGGCGAAATGGCCAAAACGGTTTCAGAACCAAAGCCTGAGCTCAAGCCATCTGCCCCGCGTGTGGTGGCCATCAAAATTGAAAGGGATCAGATTGGCGCCGTAATCGGACCGGGAGGAAAAGTTGTACAGGAAATTCAGCGTCAGACAGGTGCTACCATCAACATCGAAGAAACAGCTGAAGGTGGTTTGGTTTCCATCTTTGCGGTGAACAAAGATGTTCTGGATGCAGCGGTCAGATGGGTAAAAAGTATTGTGGCAGTACCTACCATTGGGGAGGTTTATGATGGAAAAGTAAAATCTATTCAGCCTTTCGGAGCGTTTATAGAATTTATGCCGGGTAAAGAAGGCCTTCTGCACATTTCCGAAATCAAGTGGGAGAGGTTGCCCAGTATGGATGGCGTTCTTGAAATCGGCGAAAACATAAAAGTTAAGTTGACAGAGGTGGATAAAAAGACCGGGAAATACAGGCTCTCGAGGAAAGTACTGCTTCCCAGAGAGAATGCCGGAACCCCTGAAACAGCATGACAATAAATACCCCGCCTTGCGGGGTTTTTTAATGGATTTGGTATGAAGGAAGAATTGAGGAATACAAAAAAAACAGTTCTGATTGTGGCTGCAGGCTCAGGTACCCGCATGGGAGGTCCTCAGGCCAAGCAGTTTCATGAACTTCATGGTGTTCCTCTAGCCATTTACCCCGGGCTTGCTTTCCGGAAGTATGATCCCGGAATTGAGCTGGTTTACATGATTGGAATGGGGACGGCTCAGATTTGGGAAAATTTACTTCGGAAGTTTTTTCCCGAAGGGAACTGGCGCATTGCCATGGGAGGAAAGTCGCGTTACGAATCGGTAGCCAATGGAGTCAGGAGTATACAGAATCCTGAAACTCTGGTGGCCATTCATGATGGTGCCAGGCCTTTCCTCAGTCCTGAATTGATAGAGCATGCTTTTCAAATGGCCTATGAAAACGGAAATGCCGTTCTGGCCGTGCCGGCAAAAGACAGTCTGAGAATTCAAACAGGGGAGGAGAGTAGCCGTGCTGTGGACCGAAGTCAGTATTTCTATGTGCAGACACCCCAGATTTTTTGGCAGCGAGACCTGAGTGCCATTTACCGTCAACCATACGATCACAAGTTTACTGATGATGCCACTGTGATGGAAATGGCTGGTTTTGGTATCAATCTGGTGGAAGGAAGTTACGACAATATTAAAATTACAACGCCCGAAGATTGGGCCATTGCGGAGCTGATTCTCGAAAAAAACGGGGTCTATGGCCTTTAATGGCCAATCTGGATCAGTGCGGTTTCCGGAAGACAGGGAAAACCAGTACCGGGAAATCCTGCAACTGGCCTGGCCCGCTATTCTCAGCCAGGTGAGCCAGACTCTATTTGGTCTTGTGGATACCCTGATGATTGGCAAAACAGGGAATGTAGATTTTCTTGCTGCTTCTGCTCTGGCCAATAATATCCTTTCCCTGCCTATCGTGTTTCTGGTAGGCATGTCTTATGCCTCCACGCCGAAGCTTGCGGCCTTTTTTGCGGTATCTGATTTTGATTCCTGTCGTAAAATTCTGACTCAAAGCATTTTGAATAATATTTTCTGGTGCTTCTGGGTGTGTGTTTTGCTTTTTGCTGTTACCCCGTTTGCCTACCAATTGGTGGTGGATGAGCGGGTGTTGAATGAAGCTGTTCCTTTCTTTTTTTTGCTCATTTTCAGTTTGCCCGGCATTGCCTTATTCCAGTCGTTCCGGCAGTTTTATGATGGCTTGGGCAGAACCAAGCCCGGAATGGTAGCCAGCCTTGCTGCCAATGGGCTGAATATTCTCCTCAATTATATTTTGATTTTCGGCCAATTCGGATGCCCTGAAATGGGATTGACAGGTGCTGCCCTAGCCAATATTATCTCACGCTGGGCCATGGGCTTTGGCATGGCCTTCTATTTCTTTTTAGAAAAGAATGCTGGCCTTTGGAGGAGCAGTTTTTTTTCTTTTCGACTACACTGGCCCACTTTAAAGATTCTGAATGCGATGGGTTTTCCCATTTCTTTTCAGTTTTTATTTGAGGTTGGCGCTTTTTCCTGTACGGCAATTCTGGTGGGAAAAATAGGAGCCGAATCCCTGAGCGCCCATCAGGTGGTGATTTCCATTGCCAGCATTACCTATATGGCAGCAAGCGGGCTTTCTACTGCGGCCAGTGTCAGGGTAGGCCATTTTCTGGGCTTGAAAAACCTCAAAAAAATTCGTGATTCTGCCCTGAAATCCATGGTATTAAGCGTGGTTTTCATGGGATTTTCTGCCTTGTTGTTTATTTTATTCAATCATCAGATTCCCCTTCTTTTTATTCAAAATCATGAGGTAGCCAAAGCCAGTGCCGGCCTTTTTATCATTGCCGGGATATTTCAAATCAGCGACGGACTTCAGGTAGTGGGACTTGGCTGCCTAAGGGGTCTTGGGGATGTGAAAATTCCTACCCTAATTACTTTTTTGGCTTATTGGGCAATAGCCATACCTTTGGGCTATCTTTTAGGATTTGTTTATTCCTTAGGACTTGACGGGGTTTGGTGGGGTTTGTTGTCAGGTCTTTCGGTTTCGGCAATTTTTATGTTATTTCGTTTTTTTTCAATCGTTGCAAAAAAGGCCAAAACACCCTTCTGATTTGAATGAAGCGTAATTTTTTCATTATTCTGATTGTCATTTTTTCGACCTTTTCAGGTGCTGCAATTTCTCAGACCCGCCTGGCAGGCACTGAGGCAGGCAACAGCATTCCCCTGGACGGCGCCAACCTTGCAGCCCAGTTTTTATGCCCCTGGCAAATTGTAGTGCGGGACAGTCTGGCATACATTGCCGATCAGGGTTATATTTTCACATCTCCCTTTCCCGGAATTGACAATTTTGCCTCTATCCGTGAGATGAACATCAAGCGCAGAACTGTAAGAACCATTGCCTCTGGTCAGGTTTCGGTTTCGGGTTTGGCACTGAGCCACAGAGGAGATTCACTTTTTTTTACGACCAACGGAAACATTCTGAAAATGTACCGCAGGTCTACAGGTCTGGTTACAATTCTGGATACCCTGCAGGACTCTGAATTGGATGCTGTGGTGTGCGACAAATCAGGCCGATTGCTGATAGGAGGGGGGACAGGCCATCGGGTGCTTCTTCGGGAGTTGAACGGAACCTACAAGACGCTTGCCGGTAAGTTTGGCATTTCTGGTATGACCGATGGGGTAGACAGCCTGGCCCGTTTCAATAAAATTTCTGGGCTTGCTCTGAGCCAGACAGAAGATACGGTGTACATTTCTGATCGTTTCAACAGCCGGATCCGGCGCCTTGTCCGCTCTACCAAACAAGTGAGCAGCCTGATCACGGCCAATCTGTTTGGTCCCCGGCAAATTACCCTGAACAAGAGAAAAGATACCCTGATGGTGGCCAATTCTGCCGGTCACACCATTTTCAGGTTTGCCACTCGGTCCAATTCAGGTCAGCTTTTTGCCGGCGCATTTCTTACACCCGGCTATGCCGACGGTTCAGCAACCAACAGCCGTTTTCAGTTTCCCATGGGAATAGCCCGTTCAGATTCAGGCTGGCTGGTATGCGATAACGAAAATCGGAGGATCAGGCGGATTGGGTTTGGTGGAAATGTGAGCACATTTGCCGGCATAGGGCTTGTAGGAGACGGAATCGGAGAAAATTCCAGGATGTTTTCGCCCTATGATATGGTAAAGCTGCCAGGAAAGGATACCATCGTTTTTACCGACCAAAATAACCATGCCATCCGGATGCTCGATCTGGTTTCAAAACGAATCCGGACCATTGCCGGGAATGGAGTGGCAGGAAATACTGCCGGCATCGGTCAGGCTGCGAGGCTTTCCCGACCCACCAACATGGCCGTTTCGGTCACTGGCGATTCCATTTATTTTACCGAGCCGTTTTCCAACAAAATCAAGCTCCTGCTTTTCAAAACCGGGGAAGTAAAATGGGTAGCCGGAAGCGACACTTCAGGATATGTTGATAAACCGCAAGGCCGTTTCTCCCGGTTCAATCGTCCCCAGGATTTGGCTTTGAGGGGCAATCTGCTTTATGTAACAGATGTTCAGAATCACCGCATCAGGTTGATCAATACGCAGACTACGGCTGTTTCTACTTTCGCCGGTTCGGTAAGTGGTTTTAAAGATTCTACCCTGATGTTGAGCAGGTTCAATCGACCGTTTTCTCTTGAATTGGTAGAAAAAACCCTGTATGTAGGGGAAGATGGAGGCCTGAGAGTTCGGCGCATTTCCCTCGATTCGGGATATGTTAAAGTTTTGGCAGGAAACGGCAACCTCGGAAATATAGATGGTTTTGGAACTGCAGCCCGTTTCAGGGGCATTTCAAAATTGTCCTATGATTCGTTGTCCAAGCTTTTGTTTGTCGGCGGGTTTCAGAACGAAGGAATTTTGAGAGCGGTGGATATCCGAACAGCCCAGGTATCTACCTATCTCGATTCGGTCGGATATCAAAATGGCTATTATCCATTCATGAAATTTACCGGTCCTTCTTCCATCGTGCCGGATGTAAAACGAAAGAGATATCTGCTTACTGATGTCAACAACAACAGAATCAGGACTTTGCAGCTTTTTGTAAATACTCCGCCTACAGCAGTAGTTGATTCTGTTTTTGAAATACTTGAGGACAGGCCGGGTCCATATCCCGATTTTGCAACCGAAATTCGAACCGGCTCCGGAATCGGTGATACTCTTCAAAAGGTACAATTTTTTGTCAGGTCCAACCCGGCCGTTTTGAATGTTAGCCTTGCCAATAATGGCAGCCTGTCAATCAACCTGAAGCCTGACACAAATGGCGATATTCAACCGGTCCGTTTTGTTTTGAAAGACAATGGAAAAACCTTTTTTGGTGGCGTAGATTCAACTGTTTACTCTATGAAACTGAGGGTTATTCCAATAAACGATCCACCCCAATTCACCATTTTTGGTAATGATACTGCCTATGCCGGACAACCCAAGGGCACACCGCATTTTATCAAAACCTCGAAACCCGGCCCACCGGATGAATCAGCACAAACCATCTCATATACAATCGGATTGAGTCGGCCCTTTTGCTTTACCCAAAGTCCGTTTATCCGGAATGACACTTTGTTTTACACCTCTCATCCCGACTCTCTTGGTTTGGTTCAGGCCAGCATAGTGGCAACGGACAATGGCGGTATAGCCAATGGTGGCCAAAGCTCCAGTGAACCTAAGTTTTTTTCAATATTACTTTATGATATTGTTTCAAATCAATTCTTTCAAAATAAACCCTTGTGTATAAGGTTTTTTCCCAATCCGGCAAAAAAAATCCTGCATTATGCCCATTTGCCTGATGATGCGGGAAAGCTGATTTTGACTGATATTTCAGGAAGAACTGTGAAAGAATATTCCATTGAAAATACCGGATCAGGTACGCTGAATCTGGCAGACTGCAAAGCCGGGGTGTACTTCATTAGAGCCAATTCTCCTTTTTTGAAGCCCATCAGGTTAATTGTAGATTGATTGGTAATTCATTGATTTCAAATTTGTTATAATCTTTTTTATGTCCAAAGCAGGCGTAGTAGTATTTCCGGGTTCCAATTGCGATCAGGATCTTGTGGAGGCTTTGCAAAAAAATGGCTTCAAACAAGTTGTCAAGCTTTGGCACAAACAAACTGATCTGGAAGACTGCCGCTTGATATTCCTTCCGGGAGGTTTTTCTTATGGTGATTACCTCCGGTCTGGTGCCATAGCACGGTTTTCACCCATCATGAAGGAGGTGGTCAGGTTTTCCGGAAATGGAGGATTTGTGATGGGAATATGCAATGGTTTTCAGATACTTACCGAGGCCGGTCTCTTGCCGGGAGCCCTTCTGCGAAACCGCGATCAGCAATTTATTTGTGATTTTGTCCATCTCAAAACAAAATCTGATTCTCTTCTCACCGGAAAAATACCATCAAATCAGACAATCAAGATTCCCATTGCCCATGGCGAAGGGCGGTATTATTCCTCTAAAACTGAACTCAAAGCGCTGGAGGACAATAACCAGATTGTTTTTGAGTATGTAGATGAAGCGGGATTGGCATCTGATGCTGCCAATCCCAATGGTTCCCTCCGCAATATTGCAGGGGTAGCTTCCAAGGGAAAAAATGTATTTGGCATGATGCCTCATCCTGAGCGGGTTGCTGATGTTCGATTGGGTCACACCGACGGAAACCTTATTTTCAAGGGAATTCTCGAGGCCTTTTCCTGATTGCAATATTCCAAGGGCGATTGAAATTCCCTTCTTATTTTTGCCCCGAATGCAGGACATCCGTCAGATTCAGGAGCCGATACAGCACGAATTGCTTGAGTTTGAAAGAAATTTCAAAGATCAGATCAGGAGTAAAATTTTCCTGCTCAATACAATCACCAATTACATCGTAAAAAGGAAGGGTAAGCAAATCAGACCCATGTTTGTTTTTCTTACTGCCCAGGCCTGCGGAGGCATTTCGGCCAAAAGCCACCGCGGAGCAGGACTGATTGAATTGCTTCATACCGCTACGCTGGTACACGATGATGTGGTGGACGACAGTGCTTACAGACGCGGTTTTTTCAGTGTAAACGCCTTGTGGAAAAATAAAATTGCCGTTTTGGTTGGCGATTACCTGCTTTCCCGAGGCTTGCTGTTATCGGTTGATAATCAAGACTTTGATTTGCTTAAACTCGTATCGGAAGCGGTGAAGGAAATGTCTGAAGGAGAGCTACTTCAAATAGAAAAGGCCCGCCGGCTCGATATTACGGAAGAAGTGTATTTCGATATCATCAGGCAAAAAACTGCCACCCTAATTGCGTCTTGCTGCGCTGTTGGTGCCGCCTCTGCAGGTGCTTCGGAAGAAGAAATCCTACAATATAAAAAGTTTGGTAGCCTTACCGGAATAGCTTTTCAAATCAAAGACGATCTGTTTGATTATGGATCTGATGAAGTGGGAAAGCCCCTTGGAATCGACATAAAGGAAAAGAAAATGACCTTGCCGCTGATTTATGCTTTGAATAATTCAGACTGGTGGCAGAGAAGAAAGGTCATTCAAATTGTGAAAAACGAATCCGATAAGCCCGGAAAAGTAAAGGAGGTTATTGATTTTGTAAAGGAAAAAGGAGGTCTGGAATATGCTTCCGGCGTGATGCAGAAATTTGCTGCTGAGGCCATTGGGATGCTGGAGCAGTTTCCGCCCAGCACCGCCCGGACCCACCTCCGGCATCTTGTTGAGTTTACCATCAACCGAAAAATCTGATGGAAAACAGGTTCAGAAAACTTGACATGCCGGAACTTGGCCGAAAGTCTGCTGCCGAAAGCCTGAATGGAAATAAGTTTCCTTATGTACTTGTTTTGGACAGCTTCAGGAGTTTGATGAATGTTGGTTCGGTATTTCGTACTGCTGATGCTTTTCAGGCCGAAAAATTATTTTTATGCGGCTATACCGGCGTTCCCCCACACAGGGAGATACAGAAAACTGCGCTTGGAGCTACAGAGTCTGTGGCCTGGCAATATTTTGAAACTGTTGAGGAATGTGTAATGTACTTGAAGTCAGAGGGATACAGGGTTTGGGCTGTTGAGCAAACCACCCTCAGTACGCCTTTGCCAGAGATGGATTTTTCTTCCGGACAGTCCTTTGCTTTTGTGCTGGGAAATGAGGTTTCAGGAGTTTCTGATGAGGCATTGCAGCATTGCGAAGGGGTGATTGAAATTCCGCAGTTTGGATCAAAACACTCTCTTAATGTGGCCGTTACAGCCGGAATTGTGGCATGGGAATTTGTAAAAGCCAACCGAAAGCAATAGTCCTTTGAATTGAAAAATCCCGGCTGCCAAACCGAAAAACAGAGAGTAAGGGGAAACAAAGGGCCTGATTTTTGATTTATTTTGCAGACAAATTTTCATCCATGATTGAACTGCCCACCCTTGATGCCAACCCGCAGCGGAGAGCCACAAAGCCAAATTGGCTCAGGGTAAAACTTCCAACAGGTCCGGAATATGCCAAAGTTAGGAAAATTGTAGATGAGCAAAAGCTACACACTATTTGCGAGAGCGGCAACTGTCCCAATATGGGCGAATGCTGGGGCGAAGGCACGGCTACTTTTATGATTTTGGGCAATGTTTGCACCCGTGGATGCAGTTTTTGTGCCGTGGCTACAGGCCGGCCCAATGAATACGATACGGATGAACCCCGGAGGGTGGCTGAGGCCATTCATGCAATGGGAGTAAAGCATGCGGTTATTACCTCAGTAAACCGGGATGAACTTAAAGACCGGGGAGCGGAAATCTGGTATCAGACGGTCATGAAAGTGAAGGAATTAAGTCCTGTCACAACAATTGAAACCCTGATTCCCGATGTAAAGGCCAACTGGGATGCTCTCGCCCGGATGGTGGAACCACGTCAGGAAGTTGTAAGTCACAATATGGAAACTGTGAGCCGGCTTTACCGCCGTGTGAGGCCGCAGGCCAAATACGAAAGGAGTCTTGAGCAGATAAAGAGAACCCGTGAAATGGGACACCGCACCAAGTCAGGAATCATGGTGGGCCTTGGCGAAACCCAGGAAGAGGTTTTTGAAATCATGGATCATCTGGCGGAACAGGGGCTTCAGATTTTGACAATCGGACAATATTTGCAGCCCACCAGGCTGCATCTTGAGGTGGCTGAATTTATTCATCCGGAAATATTTGACATGTACCGGGAAGAAGGTCAGAAAAGGGGATTAGCTTATGTGGAATCCGGACCTCTGGTGAGGAGTAGCTACCACTCAGAGCGGCATGTACATGTGTAGCCGGTAGGATTTCCGGAAATTTTCAGTACCACATCCATTTCCACAACTCTCTGTAGGTCACTTTTTTCCCATACATGAGGATGCCAACTCTGTAGATTTTTCCTGCCAGCCAGGTGGTGCCGAGAAAACCGGCAATCAAACAAACCATGGATACCGCAATCTGCCATACCGGTGGCTCAAAAGGAATCCGCATCATCATAACGATAGGGGAGGTAAAGGGAATGACGGAAAACCAGAAGGCAAGGGTGCTGTTGGGGTCTTTGATGATAAATTGCCCCACGATTATGGAAAGAATCACGGGGATGGTGATGGGCAACATGAATTGCTGGGCATCCTGCTGATTGTCGACTGCGGCTCCTACTGCGGCAAACAAAGCCGAATACAGAAGATAACCCCCCAGAAAGAAAAACAGAAAGCAGGAGAAGATAAAGGGAATGTTCACGCTTCCCAGTTCTTTGAGGATGCCGGTTTTATCCAGTTTTTCTGCCGCTTTTTCCTGATCCGTGGATGCCATTTCCCGGGTGATTTTTTGAGGATCCTGATTTTTCAGAAAGGCTGTGCTGGCTACAGTACTGATTACATAGGTCAAAGCTGCCCAAAGCAGAAACTGGGTTAATCCTACCAATGCTACGCCTGTGATTTTTCCCATCATCAACTGAAAGGGCTTTACCGAAGAAATGATAATCTCCACCACACGGTTTGTTTTTTCTTCCATCACGCCTGTCATCACCTGACTGCCGTATAAAAAAATGAAAATGTAAATCAGAAATCCGCCGCCGAAACCTATAATGGTGGCCGCCGAAGAACTTCCTTCTTTTTCGCCTTCAGCGCTCAGAACTGTGGTGTTAATGTCAACCTTCGGATTTATTGTTTCTACGAGTGCAGGGTCTATCCCTGCCTGCTTCAGTTGAATATTTTTCAACTCGGCAGCCATTTGATTTTCAATGGATTCCACCAAGTCCAGACTGGGATTTCCTGAGCCAAACAAGCGGATTTCAGGTACTGTTTTTCCATCGGTTTGGCCTATTACCAGCAGCATCTGATGGTCGTCGGAAGATTTTATTCTGGATTTTTCAGACTCTTCCAAAGCACCATCGAACCGGAAAATGGTTTCTTTATTGCTTTGAAGTTTCCCCTTGAACAGACCTGACTGGTCAATGACTGAAACCACATTCTGAGACTTGTTTCTGAGGGCCAGCCATGCCGGAACGACGGATATGGCGGCAAATAGCAATGGCCCCACCAGAGTCATAATCAGGAATGTCTTTTTCTTTACCCTGGAGAGATACTCTCTTTCGATAATCAGAAATATTTTTTTCATGGATTTTGAAACTGGGGCTGGGTTACAACCTGAACAAAGATATCGTGAAAACTTGGCAATTCTTCTTTAAAGCTTTGAATTTCAGATTTTTGAATCAAATCGGAAAGCAATTCATTGGGCGAATGTCCTTCTCCAAGGGAAAAAGAGGAACGAAAAAGTCCGCTGTGCGATTCGTTGATGGTGGCCGGCTGCCAGTGGAAGTGATCAAATACAATGGGGTCTTTTGTTTCTACAGTGAAGCGATTGGTTTTGAACCGGTTGCGTATTTCGGTGGTAGAACCTTCCAGTACCTTCCGGGATTTATCAATCAATACCAGATGGGTACACAGTTCCTCTACGGTGTCCATTCGGTGGGTAGAAAACAAGATGGTGGATCCCCGCTGATGAAGGCCCAGAATTTCATCCCGGATGACATCGGAATTGACAGGGTCAAAGCCTGAGAAAGGTTCATCCAGAATAATAAATTCTGGTTCGTGCAGTACAGTGGCAATAAACTGGACTTTCTGCGCCATGCCTTTCGACAATTCTTCCAGATTTTTACTCCACCAGTCCTTGATATCCAGACGGATAAACCAGTTTTTGGTTTTCTCGAGGGCCTCCGATTTGCTCATTCCCTTGAGCTGTGCCAGATACAGTAATTGCTCACCGACTTTTGATTTTTTATACAAACCCCTTTCTTCGGGCAGGTATCCGATTTTGGCGATGTGCTTAGGGCTCAAGGTCTCACCATTGAAAAAAACATCTCCTTCATCCGGTGCGGTTATCTGGGTAAGGATTCGGATTAAGGAAGTTTTGCCGGCTCCGTTGGGACCCAAAAGTCCGAAAATGGAGCCCTTTGGAATGGCAACCGATACTTTATCCAAAGCGGTGTAGTCCCCGTAGCGCTTTACCAGGTTCCGGGTTTCGATGATGGGCAGCATGGGGAGAAATTTCTGTTTATAGCTTTTACAATCTGATTTTCAGTCAAATCATGGTGAAACAAATGCCTTGTCTTTTTTTAGGAAAATGGCATCAGGCTTCTGTTCCGGCAGCCGCCTTGTCCACCATCTTTTTGAAGTTTTTGTTGATGTAATACAGGCTCCTGTCGTCGTTTCCAAGGGTTTTGATCATGTGAATCAGCTCCTGCACCGAAGTTTCTGAGGTCTGCTGCTCGAGGATGAATGCTTCCATAAACTTATAGGTGGCAAAATCTTTATTTTTCAGACAAACATCTGCTACTGCATTGATATTCAGTGTATTGTTGTGTTCCAGTTCCCACACATACTGAAATACTTCGAGCAAATTGATAAATGAAGCTCTGGGCTGTTTCACGCCATGAATCACAGCGGGTGCTTGGTGCTTGTTGATGTATTGTACGATTTCCAGAAAATGGGCTCTTTCGTCTTCGGCGGCCGCATAAAAATATTCCGCAATACCGGGCAAATTCCGCTCTTCGCACCAGCCTGCGAGGGCAAGATAGGCATGAGAGGCATCGGCTTCTATTCCGCTTTGTTTGTTGAGGATTTCTGTAACTTCGGTCGACAGCATAGCAATTAATTTTAAAATGATAAGGCAAATGAAACCAGCATTGCCGAGATAAAAAAGCCGCTGAGGTTAAGTTTATACAGACGGCTTTCTTGCAATCTTGTTTTCCTAAGGCCGAAATTTCTTTCTTTTGGCGTTTCAGACAGATATGGATAATTTTTCTCTCTTCTTCAGAATGGGCCTGGACCATATTTTGTCTCCGGAAGCCCTTGATCATCAGTTGTTTTTATTGGCTCTTGTTGCGGGATTTTCTATCAAAGACTTAAGACCTCTTCTTATTCTGGTAACCGCTTTTACCATAGGGCACAGCCTCACCCTTGCCTTATGCAGTTCGGGTCAGATTCGAATTTCTTCTTACACCATAGAGCTGCTTATTCCATTTACCATCCTCATCAGCGGGGTTTCTGTTCTGGTAAGACCTGCGGTAAGTCAGAAAAAGCTGGCCTGGATGTATCCTTCAGCCGGCATTTTCGGATTGATTCATGGAATGGGCTTTGCCAATACGCTGAAAGCCATGCTGGGAAGAGAAGAATCTCTGCTGCTTCCGCTTTTCGGTTTCAATCTGGGACTCGAATTGGGTCAGCTTGTGGTGATTCTGGTCTGGTTTTCTCTTTTCGGCCTGCTGGCTTTGTGGTATAAAAACTATGCCCTGATGGGTAGAATCTGCGGATTGCTGGCTATTGTGGGTTCACTGTGGATGATGGCCGGACGAATTTGAACCGGCCCGGAGAGATAGCTTTAGCTACACATAATCAGTAGCTTAGCTCATATTATGGTAAACATTCTGAATGTCATCGTCCTCTTCCAGCTTTTCCACAAGTTCCAGAATTTCATCTTCCTGAGCCTCGGTCAATCCTTCGGCGAAAGACTGGGGGATGCGTTCTATTTCTGAACTGATCAGTTCCAATCCTTTGGCTTCCAGTGCTTTTTGCATCTGGGCATAATCCTGAAAAGCTGTGTAAATGATAATCAAGCCCTCTTCCGGGTCTGTAAAAAGTTCCTCAAGTCCTGAGTCTATCAGGTCCAGTTCCAGTTCTTCGGGATCAAGGCCCTGCGCTTTGATTTTAAAAACCCCTTTTCGGCTGAAAATAAAATCCAGAGAACCTGTTTTGCCCAAAGCACCATCGTTTCTGGAAAAGATGGCCCGGATGTTGGCTACAGTGCGGTTGATGTTGTCGGTTGCGGTTTCGCACAATATGGCTACTCCATAAGGGCCATATCCCTCATATACAATCTCTTCGTAGTC
The DNA here is from genome assembly GCA_044359055.1 of Catalimonadaceae bacterium. Classification (GTDB taxonomy): domain Bacteria; phylum Bacteroidota; class Bacteroidia; order Cytophagales; family Flexibacteraceae; genus CAMDMI01. The sequence continues at coordinate 6,988 of JBIKMV010000016.1, read as the reverse complement.
TTTTTCTTCCCGGCTGCTCGCCCTTTTTATGGCCGCTTCAATCCGGTCTTTCGGCATGTTTACCCCTTTAGCTGTTTGAATGGCCGCCCTGAGTCTGGGGTTGTTTTCGGGAAATGGCCCTCCCTGCTTTACAGAAATAGCAATTTCTTTTCCCAACCGGCTGAAGGCTTTTGCCATTTTATCAAACCGGGCAAACATTTTGTGCTTTCTCTTCTCAAATATCCTTCCCATGGATCAAAAAAAACTTTCGGCTGCAAATTCATGAAGCCCTTTCAATTTACAAAAGAGAAAATTTCTTTTCCCTGTAATTCACTCACATTGGCGGCAGTAAAAAATCTTCCATGTTTTCATTGCTCACTACCATTTGGCTCCCCACTGAATAAGTATCCAGAAAACTTTGAGGGAATTTTTCTTTCCCTTTTGCGCTCCATTTAAATTCCCAGGCATTGATTTTTCCGCCCGACTCTTCCAGATAATCAATTTCCTGCTGATTCACCGTTCTCCAAAACCAGGTGTTCACCAGATTCTGGTGGTACCAGTTGAATTTGAGTCTTTCAGCCATCATGTGGTTTTCCCATAATGCTCCCACATCGTTTCTCAGGGCCAGGGGATTGAAATTTTTTATGATGGCGTTCCGGACGCCGTTGTCATAAAAATAGATCTTTTTCGATTTTTTCAATTCGGTTCTCAGATTTCGGCTGAATCCTGAAAGCCGGAATACCACAAAGGCTTTTTCCAAAAGATCGATGTAGCGCTCAATGGTTTCCTTGTCTACCCCAACTAGGCGACTAAGTTCCATAAACGATACTTCGTGACCAACCTGCAATGCCAGGGCCTGAAGCAGTTTTTCAAGAAGCTGTGGTTTCTTTACATTGCCATATTGAAAAACATCTTTGTATAAATAGCTGCTGGTCAGTAAATTCAGAATTTCCACTGCCTGATCCGGTTTGTTTACTACTTCGGGATAAGCACCAAAAACCAGCCTCGATTCCAGCAAGCGTTTTTCTTCCATTATGCTGGTATCCATGCTCAGTTCTTCAAATGAAAATGGCAGCATTCTGAATTCATATTTCCTGCCTGTCAGGGGTTCGGACAATTTATCTGCCAATTCAAAAGCAGAAGATCCTGAGGCTATTACGGTAATTTCAGGTGCTTCGTCGGCTAAAAGTTTTAAGCCAATTCCTATGTTGGGAATGGTCTGGGCCTCATCGAGAATCAAAACTTTGGCTTTGCCGGCCAATCTTTTCAATCTGGCTGAACTTGGTTTTTCGAATGTCACCTTTACATCGCTTTCGTCTCCGTTAAGCCATACCGAATCCTGCTCTGCTGCCAGAGATTTGAGCAGGGTGGTTTTTCCTGCTTGCCTTGGTCCGAAAAGCAACAGGACCTTGCCTTGTCCCATTCTAGACTTCATAGTATTGAAAATCAGTCGGTTAATCATGATTTGGCGATACTTTTTTGCAAAATTAAGGAAAAATTCAGAATTCAAACCGAAAAATTCGGCCTATTTCTTCGGGTTAACTCACCAAATTCGGCCTTTTTTTTCGGTTTGGAGATTTCAGATTCCAAATTGGTTTTAAGTAAAACCGAAAAATTCGGCCTATTTCTTCTGGTAAACTCACTAAGTTCGGCCCTTTTTTTCGGTTTGGAGATTTCAGATTCCAATTTGGCTTTAAATAAAACCGAAAAATTCGGCCTATTTCTTCGGGTTAACTCACCAAATTCGGCCCTTTTTTTCGGTTTGGAGTTCTTTCGGATTTCTGGTAAAAAGAAAAAAGCCATCCCCGTTTTCGGGAATGGCTTTATCTAAATATAAGATAAATGACTTAGGCCGTTTCTAAAACGCCGTCCAGAATTTCATTTAATCTCCTCTCTTTGCGGCCAACCCAATCTTTTTTGTGGTAGGCATAACCGGCAATGAGGGGCATGGCTATGGTGGCCTCGCTGAATATCATTTGCTCATACACGGTGTCTACTTTGCCCCAGGAGCAGGCTTCTTTGAGGGTGGAACCCGAAAGGGCACCGTCTCTTTCATCGGCTACCGTAATTTGAATGGCATATTTGTGCATAGGGGCTTCTTTTTCCAGAATGTCGCATGCTACTACAATGTCCTGAACGAAGTTTTTGGGTACCCCGCCGCCTATCATAAAAAGGCCTGATTCCTGGTTGGCCAATTTGATTTTGGTGATTTCCAGAAAGTCTTTGGCAGAATCCATACTGACATGCGATTCGGGATTGTGAAACTGATGGTGCACCAATCCAAATCCTGCGGAGCAATCCGAAAAAGCAGGAACAAAAATAGGAACTCCTTTCTTAAAGCACTGGTACACAATACTGTCTTCCCGTGTTTCTGTATATTTGGGATCGTTGGCCAAAAATCTGCCCATTTCCCTGATAAACTCCCTGCTCGAATGCGGCTTGCGGGGAAGCGAATTGCAGATATCGCCAATGGTGGCATCGCAAATCCTCAGGTCCTCTTCGTCGATAAATGTATCGTAGATTCGGTCAATCATCAGCTCACGAAGTTCCTGATCGTCAATACCGTAGGGTGTGCCCACATAGTGTTTGAAACCCAGTGCCTCAAAAAAATCCTGATCCACAATGTTGGCTCCGGTAGATACGATGGCATCCACCATGTTGTTTTTTACCAGATCAACAATCACTTGTTTCAGTCCGGCAGAAATCAGGGATCCGGCCAGAGTGAGAAACACAGTGCAGTCTTTGTCCTCCTGCATCATGTTGAAGATTTTGGCCCCGCGGGCAAGATTCCGGGCTTGAAAAGCCATATGCTCCATGGCCTCTACCATGGGAACCACATTGTGTTGCTTGATATCAATGTGGCGGATGGTGTTTTGCAGAAGTTCTGCTTTGCGAGCGTTCATTTTTTTATTGGTAAGTAAAAATTATTTCCAGTTTTTTCTCTTCGTTACATTGTCCCTGAGGAGAGACGATTCAATCTCTTCACTAAGCGCATAAGCCGTTTCGAGATGGCGTATTCCTTTCTCCACATCACCGGTTTCCAGATAGAAATGACCGGCAAGAAGGTTGGCATCGGCATTTTTCCTGCCAAACCAGGCCGCCTTTTTTGCCATCTGAAATGCGGCTTTGTATTCACCCATTGCCTTCAGGCCCTTGCTCATCAGCATGTGGGCTTCGGCAATGGTATTGTCCAGTCGCAGGGCCTTTTGTGCATAGAACACAGCTTTTTCATTCTCGTCCTCCATAAGACATATTTCTCCAAGCATTACCCAGGGCAGTGACTCATAAGGCCGCCGCTGACTGCATTGTGTGAAATAGGTTCTTGCTTCTTCCCTGTATCCTTCTTTTAGCAGGTATAAACCTTTACGGAAGGTTTTTTTCTGTTTTTCCCATGCAGAATCCTTTGCTCCGAAAATTACCCGGAAAGCGATGTATATGCCGAAAAAAACGAATAAGATCAGGGCTTCCACCTCAATTCTGAAAAAAGAATGCAAAAGTACAAATCATGAAGCAATAAGCTTCAATATTTACAAGCCAAATGAACAAAGATAATTTACCCCTGATTACCAGGGGACAACTTGCGCTTTACAACGGAACCGACAAAGACCGCATCTGGGTGGCATACAAAGGCTTGGTCTTTGATGTTACCCGCTCAAAACTTTGGAAAAACGGGAAGCACTACGAACATTGGGCAGGGCAGGACCTTACCGCCGAAATGCAGGATGCACCCCATGCCGAATGGGTCTTTGATAAATTTGATGCTGTGGCCAGGCTGAACTGAGTTTTATTCTTCAGCATTTGAAACCGGAGGCTCTGAGTTTCTCCGTCAAATCCTGAAAGAGTTATTGCATGACCAGCCATTTCAAGGATTTTCTTTCGCCTTTTCGGTTGGAGACCACCACAGTGTAGCAACCCGCTGGCAGGAAATCAGACTGCCATTTGTCTGCTGCATTTTCTACCATCACCGGATTCCCCATTTTTCTGCCCAGCGAATTGAAAACCTCGAGGCTGTATTGTTCTCCGTGATTCAGCCCCTGTACTGAAAAACCTTCGTTTCCTTTTCCGGGGTTCGGAATGAGGACAATGTTTTCATTCCCGGAAACGCGGGGTTGAGAGCCCGAAACGATGTAGTTGGTGTACACCTGAATGTTGTCTAACCCGAAGCCGTCCATTTCTGTAAAATCATCAGAAAAAAAGCGAAAACGAATCCACACTTTTTGGCCCAGAAAGGGCTGAAGATTAAGATATTCCTTTCTCCAGCCTGCCTGCCTCCCATCCCAGATTGGGATGATGGTTCCCAAGCCCGCCTGCTGCGAAAAGGGAGAACTCAGATTGGTTTTGTCTGTACAGACATTGGTCCAAGTGCTTCCGCTATCGGTAGAGATTGATACGGCAGCAAAATCATAGTTCTGTTCGATATCGAATTTGGTCCAGAGGCTCAGTTCTGCTGCCGAATAGGAGGCTGACCGCAAATCAAAAGGTCGGATACGGGTGAGGTAAGAATTCATGCCCGGCTGATAAGTGGATTCTGTAGGCCTCAGATAGGCAGCGCCCTCCTGTTGTCCGGTTGTGGACCTTACCCAGCTTCCCGACCAACGCGAAAGCACATCGCAGTTTTCTTTCTCCAAAATTTTGTAATCGCCAATGAAATGCTTCAGAGTGTCCTTCCACGAAATCACGCCATTGCTGACCGTAAGTTCCCAGCGAAGGGATTTGTCCTGGGTGGAATTTCCGGATGGATCCGGCATGATGAGGCTATCTGTAATAGATTGATTATAAGGTAAATTAGAATAGGTTTTGCTGAGCGTGGGTAGGCCATTGGCGTTGATACCGAAAGGTTTGAAACTTACCGTAAAGGTGGACTGTGCTGAAACCGAACCAATGCGGGTGATTTTATAGCGGATACGGGAAACGCCCGGAGAAGAGAAAGGGGCCGACTTATGAAACAACCCTGTGGAATCCAGTACTTTTATCATCGGGTGAAGCGCCCTTACAAAGCTCAGATTTTGATACATTGTTTCCTGACAAAGCCCGATGATTTCGTTTTGAAGAGGCCAGAACCAGTCGCCTACTTCCGGCGTCATGGCCAGAATTTTGGGTTTCCCTGGAGTAGTGGAGTACATAAAATCATCTGAGCTGCCGTTGGAATTGTAGTTCAGTACCTGCATGGCTGTTCCGGTGCGGTAGTTGTTTTGCTTTTTCATTTCCCCGGTCAGGTTTTTGAAAAGAACGGAGTCCTGTGTTTGCAGGTTGTCGTAACCCCAGGGATAGATTATCAGGTTGCTGTAGGTGTGATAGTTTTGCGCTATTTTGAAATTCTGCCTCTCGCAGAAGGCTTTCATGGCACGGGTTTCCGGTTCTGAAAAAGGTTGATCACCACGGTAGGTATCGCTTTCGGGGTCCGGGCTTGAGCCAAAATCATCAAATCCCCAGTTGTATCCATAGTTTCGGTTAAGGTCTACGCCAAAGGTTCCGTTTCCATTGTTTCGGCGGTTTTTTCGCCACATTCCTCCTCCCTGCGGCGACTGAACCTGATTGTAGATGTATCCGTCGGGATTGAGGCAAGGTACAAAATACAATTCTGTGTTGTCTACCAGAGCTTTGATTTCTGGATTGCCTGCATAGTTCTCGAGCAGATACCACATAAAGAACAGGAGCTGGTGCATTCCAACTGGCTCTCTGGCATGGTGAACAGCAGACAAAAGGCCCTGTGGTTCAGAAGGTTCTGATGTATTGGGATTGTCCGAAAGCCTTACGGTCCAGATGGGCCGTCCCTCCCTTGTTTTGGTCGTATCTATTTGAAATTTGGACGAGATCAGATTTGGGTACAGCAGCCTCATGGAATCGAGTTGAGCCAGCATTTCTTCATATTTCATATGACCGCCCATGCTCCCCAACCGCCAGTATCTCGGTTTTTTTACAGGCTTTACCTTATTGCAGATGGGGTCAAAAAGATCCTCTAAAATCTCCTCAGGTCCAGAGGCAGCGTTTTTCTGAATGTAATCGCTTTCTATATCTTCAACCAGAGTATCGAAAGAAAACCCCGCTTTTTTTATTCTTTGAAGTTCTTCTTGTGAAAATCCGGAAACAAAAAACCGATTGGGCTTATACAGTCCATGGTCGGTTTCAACCCCGAGACCGGCCAGTTTTTTTAAGTTTCGGTTTTCACTAAGCCAGATTCTGGCTTTTGAATATTTTTCTTTGGCTGTTTGGGCGAAGGCGGGTGCCAAAACCAGCATCATGAGGCAGTGGGCTATGATTTTCTTCATCTGGTAGGAGAGGTTAAGAATCCGAAATGTAGTGCAATCGGCAATACCATTATCAACAGAAAGGGATTTTTGGTTGTAAAGCAGCAAAGATTTTGTTTTTTGCCATCCATTTTTTCGGAATGGAACAAACAGAATTCAAAAAACATGAAAGTGGCCTGGTGCAGCGGCTGGGTGCCGGAACAGCCTTTTTGCTGGTGGTCAGTTCTATGGTAGGGTCGGGTGTTTTTAAGAAAGTGGCCCCCATGTCTACCGATTTGGGTTCGGCCTGGCTGATAATTTTCTGCTGGATTTTGGCGGGATTAATTTCCTGGTTTGGTGCCCTTACCAATGCCGAAATTGCCGGTCAGATTGCAGAACCGGGCGGACAGTATGTGTACTTTAAACGAATTTACGGAAGAGCTCTTGCCTTCTTTTACGGATGGACAGCGTTTACTGTAATCCAATCTGCCACCATTGCATCAGTGGCTTATGTATTTGTAGAGTCCCTTCGATCCCTTGCCGGGCTTCCAGAAATTCCTTTATTCGGAATTGAAAATGCCTCCATTAAAATTTTTGCTGTTCTGGCCATTTGGCTGATTACGGCCATAAATCTGCTGGGAGTACATCAGGGGGAAAGGCTCAGCAATGTCGTAACCTCCCTTGTTATTCTATGTATTATCAGCATCACCATTTTGTGTTTTGTGTTTGGCAAAGGCGATATGGGACATTTTCAGACGCCCACTTTTTCTGATAAAGGCATG
>JBIKMV010000014.1:0-24021 GCA_044359055.1 Catalimonadaceae bacterium | reverse complement strand
CCATTGCTCCTCAGTCCGATTCCTCCAAAATATTGAAAAGACGAGGGCCCCGAACCTCCGGGTGCTACTGCAAAAAATCCGCCCGGGTTAAATGAGCAATACATGGTGAAATAGATGGCCTCGGGGTTTCCAAGGTCGGAACGGGGAATACGCACCTCCAAGGCGCCATTGGCAGATGAGGTGGCAAACTGCGTCCAGCCTTGTCCGTTGCTACCACCGGTATTCCAACTACTTCCGGCCCAGTTGCTGTAAAAACTTTCTCCAAGGGAATTTCTCCGTATGGCAATTCGGTAATCTGCCCGAAAAGGAAGTGTTGGCGTGGCTCCGTCCCAGTTTACACCTCCTGTAGACCCGTTTCCGGCACCTCCCGGGCTTGTTTGAGGATCAGAATCTACATAAATGGTGAAATGGTCAAAAGCGCCCCATGTATTGCCCCCTGTCCTGAATGCTCCGAAATACACAAAGCTGTTGTCGTAGGTAACATAGTAATCTACATTGTTGGCTGCTCCGAACCGCTCATTTGAACCGAAATCGGAAGGATTGCCGGTGAAAGTTACTGCCCTTGGAGATTGAGCAAGGGTATTTCCTCCGGAGATTAGAACCAGTAATAGCATGAGACGGTTCAGGATAGTACAAACCTTTTTTCCCGTCAAAATTGTAAAGTGTTGCATAAAAAAGAGAATGAATTGTTTAAAAGAACAGACTGGATTGAATTACGGAATGATTGATTTTACTGCTTTCGGTTTCAGACCACAGATTGGAAAAATCAGAATCCGGAAGTTTCAATAACAAAAAGTAAATGTAAAAGTAGTGCATTTTTCAAATAAATCTTTTGAAAAAATCAAAGAAAATGAAGGAAAAAAAGTGTAAAAAACTGGTTTTCAAAGCCTTGAATTTTCTGTCTTTCTGGGCTTGTTTATAATTGACCGGAATGGTTTTTGTGTAATAAATATGCTGGTACCAGGTTTTTATTTCTTCAGAAATACGGAGGCATTTCCCACATAGGAAGAAATCATAACTTTCAATGGCCTTCTGGCGGGTTTGTTTTCGATCCAAACTTCAATCGGTTCATTGCCTCTCAGCAACCTGGAATCGATGTTGACAGGGTAAAGCAGGAAAGCACTTTGTCCTGACTTTTTTGGTCCGAAAGGCCGAATGCCGGCATATCTCATTTTTAGCACCATCCACTCCCCGTCGAAAAAAGAAAGGTAGCTCAGGGTATCTCCAGGATTTTTTTCCTCAAAGGGGGAGTAGCGGATTTTCCAGATCATGTTCACCAGATCGACCATGCGTTCGGGCTGCGACGGGAAATACCGGGGAGGCCGGTCGGGCCGGTGGAGGTCTCTTTGCACAATCATCTGGCTGTCGGCTAAAAAGCGCACATCCTGTTCAACATGGTATTTGTTTTCGGTTACATCGCGGGTCATGCGAAGGCTTTGGCCGGTGGTGCTGTCTATCCAGGAATGCCAAAGATGCTGAATGCGGGAAATCCACGAAATACCCTGCCGGGTGGAGGCTTTGGCTACAATGTGAATCCGGCCTTTCTGGATTTCTTCTTCGGGTTTTATCACCTCTACCGATACATCGCCCACGGTAAACAGGCCGGCTTCGACCTCATATTCCAGTTTTTCGCCCGGTATGGCCTGAAAATCACCTGCCTGAAATAAAAATTGGTTTCCAATTTCTTTTTCTGATTTGTGGCTGGAGGAGCAATGGCCGAAAAACAGCAAAGCACAAAAGCAGAAAACCGGCAAGCCCGTCCGCTTCGGAAACCGGGATACTATTGTTGAAAGAATGCCCATGGCTTCCCGTTTCGGGGCCGGTTTCCGAATGCGGGTGATTTTAGATGATGAAAACGGGCGCAGCAGCATGGTTAAAGGCGGCAATCGGGGCAAAGTTGATGGTTTTTCGGGACTTATGCGGCCCGGATGGAAAGGGCGGCGACGAAGGAGCCGGTGCGCAGCACGGGAGCGAAGCGGACCCCTGCACAGCCGGAAATGCCGCCCAAAACCGAAGTCATCTAGCCGCCGAGCATTTCCAGAAACCGGTTTTCACTTATTATGGCTACGCCCAGCCTTGTTGCTTTTTCGAGTTTGGCCGGACCCATATTTTCGCCTGCCACCAGAAAATCGACCTTGGCAGAGACCGAGGAGACCAATTTGCCGCCATTGGCTTTGATTTTATCCTGAAGTTCCTCTCTCGAAAAGCGGCTGAAAACCCCGGAAATCACGAAAGACTTGCCGGCCAGAATATCGGATTCCATCTCTAGGGTTTCGTTTGATTCGAGTTGCATGCCGGCCTGCTTCAGTTTTTCTATAAACTTCAGGGAGGTTTCGTTGTGGAAGTAATGCCGGATAGACTGCGCAATTTTTTCGCCTATTTCGGGTGCCTGCTGCAGTTCTTCGAGGGAAGCTTCCTTTATTTTTTCAAGGCTACCGAAGTGGTTGGCCAGTTTTTCGGCGACGGTGGCACCGACAAAACGAATGCCCATACCAAACAAAACTTTGGCGAAGGGCTGGGTTTTTGATTTTTGAATGGCATCGAGGAGATTTCGCACCGATTTGTCGGCAAAGCGCTCGAGGCCAATGAGTTGTTCGTAGGTGAGGGAGTAAAGTCCTGCTGCATCGCCTATCAATTTCCGGTTTACGAGAAGGTCTATGGTTTCGGACCCCAGGCCATCAATGTTCATGGCCTTCCGCTGGATGAAATGCTCTATTCGTCCTTTAATCTGGGGCGGGCAGCCATATTCGTTGGGGCAATACCAGGCGGCCTCGCCTTCATTCCGCACCAGAGCTGTCCGGCAATCGGGGCACTCTTCAATAAACCGGGTGGAGGAGGAGAAAAGGGGTCTTTTGCTGAGGTCGGCTCCGGTAATTTTGGGGATGATTTCCCCGCCTTTTTCTACAAAAACCGTATCGCCGATCCGGAGGTCGAGTCGTGCGATTTCGTCGGCATTGTGCAGTGTCGCCCGTTTTACCCGTGTGCCGGCCAGTTGTACGGGCTTGAGGTTGGCCACAGGGGTAACCGCACCGGTCCTGCCTACCTGATAGGTTATGGATTCCAGAATGGTGGCGGCCGATTCGGCTTTGTATTTATAAGAAATGGCCCAGCGGGGAATTTTTGCGGTGAAGCCCAGTTCTTCTTGTTGTGCAAAATCGTTGACCTTGATGACGATGCCGTCGATGCCCATGGGCAGATGGAATCTTTCTTTATCCCAGTGGTCGATAAAGTGAAAAACCTCGTCCAGGTTGCGGCATTTGCGCCAGGCGTTTGAAACCCGGAAACCCCATTCACGGAGCTGATTGAGGGCTTCTGCATGGGTCTTTACCACAGAATTTTCGCCAAGCAGGGCATACACATAGCTGTCCAGTTTCCTTTGCGCCACAATGGCGGAGTCCTGCATTTTGATGGTTCCGCTTGCTGCATTGCGGGGATTGGCAAGAGGCGGTTCGCCGATGTCTTCCCGTTCGGCATTGATGGCATCAAAAACCTTGAAAGGCATGACCACTTCTCCCCGCACCTCAAACCGAGCGGGCAAGCCGGAGGCATTTATCCGCAGGGGCACACTCTGAATGGTTCGGGCATTGGCGGTGACCTCATCGCCCCGGATTCCATCGCCCCGGGTGACAGCCTGAGCAAAAATTCCGTTTTCATAGATAAAACTCATGGCCACTCCATCCACTTTCAGTTCGCACACATATTCAAAGGAGGCTCCATTCAGTCCTTTTCTCACCCTTTCGTCAAATTCACTCAATTCTTCCCGGGAATAGGTATTGCCGAGAGAGAGCATGGGGTAGCGGTGTTCTATCTGTCTGAATTCCTTGGTTACAGTACCTCCCACACGTTGCGTTGGCGAGTCGGGCAGAGCAAACTCCGGATACTCTTTCTCCAGATCCAGGAGTTCCCGAAGCATGGCATCAAATTCAAAATCAGAAACTTCTGAAATGGAATCCTGATAATAGCGCTGATTCAGGTGGTGCAACCGATTGCTCAAATCGGCCATTCGTTTTTGGACTTCCTGCATATTTTAAGGTTTTGTCAGTGCTGCTTCTTTCAAGAGCCTGTCCATGGTTTCGGCTCTTTTTTCTCTTCCGGTTTTGCCCAGATGGTAAGCGGTATCGAAAAACAAAGAATCCGGGTATAAAAAATCATCAGGCCTCCCCAATATTGGGAATAGCAATCCTTTTCTAAGTTGTTTTTCAAAATCCCGAAGAGCGATTTGGTTTTTTTCAAAATCGGTATCTACATAAGCCGGAAAGGCATAATACACTTTTACTCCTTTATTTTCGAGGCTCTTGAGTTTGTTCAGGCAGGCAATTTCCGTACTGTAGTCCTTTTTTTCATAATCATAGGTGGTAAAAATTCCCCAAGGCCTTGCCTGGTTCAGGTGCAATACATAATCACCGTAAGGAGAAAATCCGTTTTTTCGGTAATATTGATTGTTGTCTTTCCTTAAAACCGACATTTTCCCTTCCCCCACAGTGGCCTGGATTCTTCGTGCCCGGTCGTAGAACCATTTGGAAAACATTTCGAACCGCAGCGCTATGATTTGAGTCCAATCAATTTCAAAATAAGGTGCTAAATCTGGCATACTTTGGATTACACTGGCTTTCAACGGGATTTCGGCCTCAGATAAATAATATTCGGTAGACACCACGATTACATCACCGGGCTTTGCGAGTTTCATTACCTGATTTACCATAAAAATGATGCCCAGGCCGGCATGGACACCCAGATTGAACCCACATCGGTTCATCTTTTTTCCAATCGCCTCTGCATCAATACTGAATGCAGCTCCGGACCCGCCGGCGAATAACATGCAGGGTTGCTTTCTTTGAAACAGACGCTTTTCTTTATCTTTAAGTACGAGAAGAAAATCATTCTTTTTGTTTTTTTCAGCATCTATTGGATTGTATAGGTATACTCCCACAACGGTTGACCCGAAAAGAAACAAAAAAAGCAGAAGCCTTGCAGTCAGTTTTTTCATTTCAAAATTGAAAATAGGTAAACTGCTGTTTGGATTGGAACATGCCCAACAGCAAAAAAAGCCAACTTAATGCAAAATAAAGGACCCATCGAAATGTAGGATGTTTTTTCAAAAAATATTGGGTCAGTGAGCCTTTGCCTTGAAAATATTCAAAAACCAAAAGGAAGAAAATAAGGCTGATGGAAAAGAAAAAGTGTAGTTTGTTTCTTTCCACATATAAGAAGTGATTTCTCAAATTTCCGGTATTGAAAATACTGGCCTTGATACTGAAAATCAAATCATTTCCAAAGTTTTGGATGATATAAATCGCATCTGGGAAATTGGCCGCCCTGAAAAATACCCAGGCAAAGGCCACCAGAACAAATGTCCATAAGTTATGAAAAACCCATGTCAACGTTTTTCCAAAGGTGTTTTCCAGAAATTGAGTAAATCCCTGAATGGGCTTAATAAACACAATGGCCAGAATCAGGAATATTCCATGAAGTGATCCCCAGATCACAAAATTCCAGCTGGCCCCATGCCAAAGGCCACTGACCAGAAAGGTGAAAAACAAATTGAAAAACCAGCGGGACTTTACCACTTTGTTTCCCCCCAATGGAATGTATAAATAATCTCTGAACCATGTAGAAAGCGAAATATGCCAGCGCCGCCAGAACTCTGAAATAGAAGTGGAGAAATAGGGCCGGTCAAAGTTTTTCATCAGGTTGAAGCCCATAACCCGGGCAGAGCCCAAGGCAATATCCGAATATCCGGAGAAATCACAATAAATCTGAAAACTGAAAAAAATTGTGGCCAGAATCAGAGGAAGACCTGTATAGTTCTCCGGATGGTTATAAACCTGATTTACATACACAGCGAGGCGATCGGCAATCACCACTTTTTTAAACATGCCCAGTGCCATTTGCCGCAAACCGAGTGCTACCCTGTTGTAGTCGAAGTCAAATTTCTCACGAAACTGGTGGAGTACATTTTGCGGTCTTTCAATCGGGCCTGCCACCAACTGGGGATAAAACATCACATAAAGTGCATAAATACCAAAGTGTTTTTCTGGCAGTTGATTGCCACGATACACCTCAATGGTATAGCTCATGGCCTGAAAAGTATGGAACGAAAGGCCGATGGGCAAAAGAATTTCAAGAAAAGGAATGGGGTTTTCAACGCGAAACAGGCCCAGAAAAGCAGTTAGGTTAAAATTAAGAAAGTTGAAATACTTGAATATTGCCAGAATACCCACATTGGCCACCAGGCTGAGAAGTAACAATCGCTTCCGTCGGCTTCCCTCAGCCATGTGGATATATATTCCGGCAAAATAGTCTATTACTATGGTAAAAAAAAGAATCAGGATATATATAGGCTTGAAGATCATATAGAAATAGCAGCTGGCTGCCAAAAGCAAAAACCACCTGAATCTATATGGAAAAAGAAAATAAAGCCCGCTTACAAGTATGAAAAAAACAACAAAATGAATGGAATTAAAGAGCATAAGCGACCAGATTATTTCCTGAAAAATTCCATCAGAGCTTCGGTTTGGACAGTAGAAATAGCCGGAAAATTGGCAATCCGGAAGGTATTGCTTTTCCATTTACCGTAGCCTGATCCAAGCAGCATGCCTTTGGATTTGGCCTCGGCTTTCAGACCTGCGAGATACTCAGGCTCAGCTTCTACCGCCAGCACGGTGACCGATCTCACCCGGGAGTTGGAAACGAGTGGTTTCATATCCGGGGTCGGAAAAATGGACAGGTATTGCTCCATTCGCCGGCGAAGCACGGCATCGACTTCTTCAATTCTGGGAACATGATGCAAAACCCTGTTCAGCAAGAATATTCCCAACACATTGGGTGTGCAGCTGGTTTGGTAGTTTTTCATGTGTTCCAGCAAGACAGTCAGACTGTTGTAATGGGCATTTTCTCCGATTTCTGATGCTCTTTCCAGGGCTGCAGGTGATAAAATCATCAAGCCCAGTCCTGCTGGTAAACCAAAACACTTCTGCACAGAAGCAAACCAGACATCTCCGAGGGCAAATGGCAAATGAATGCCTGCCATAGAGGAGGTACAATCCAGGGCCAGAATCCTGTCGGGGTAAGCACCTCGCAAAGAAGCTAGGGTTTCAAAATCAATTTGCGTGCCATTGGATGTTTCGTTCTGGGTCAGACAAATGACATCATCCTCGGGTCTCACATCCAGATAAGGTGCATAAAGGGGCTCATTCAGGGGAATGCCGACCTTCATCGAGCGGGGGTGAATGCAGCGGGCATAGTGATGCCACTTGTCGCCAAAGGATCCGGAAGAAAAATGAATACTTTGGTTGCGGGTGAGCGATTGGGCGATAATTTCCCAGCACTCTGTGGCCGAACTTGTATACAGTATGGTGTAGTTTTCCGGAACTGCAAGCTTGCTTCGGATCAAAGCAATGGTTTCTGCAGAAAGGGCATTGAATGCCTCTGACCGGTGACTAACGCTTAATATTCCGGAATGGAAAGCTTCGCTGAGATATTCTTCCAACTGGGGATATACCTGACTGGGGCCGGGAGAAAAGGTCACCATTTCAACTTCTGTAAATTATCAGCAGCTTCTTAAAATACTGAATGCCAAAACGGTAACCCTCAAGTCCAAGTCCGCAAATCAGACCCTTGCAAACCGGAGAAAGAAAACTGTGGTGGCGGAAGGATTCGCGGGCAAAAACATGGGAAATGTGGATTTCCAAAACAGGAACAGACAGAGCCGCTACCGCATCTGCGAGGCAAACGGAGGTATGCGATAGACCCCCGGCATTGAGCAGGATACCATGAAATCCTGAGCCGGATTCCTGAAGGAAATCAATCAGCCTTCCTTCGTGGTTCGATTGGTAATAGTGGATTTCTGTGTCCGGGTTTTCCTGTTTCAGAACAGCCAAAAACTCATCAAAGGACTCATTACCATATATTTCAGGTTGCCGTGTTCCCAGAGTATTCAGATTTGGCCCATTCAGGATGAGGATTTTCATCATAGGGCAAAAATAAGCAACTTTATAATGGAACAGGTCTTTTGTTAGTCCAATTTAAAATGGCCGTTTTTTTCCTGACCTGAAGCCCATTCATGAAAAACGCCTTTAATGCTGCGGTAGCTGTTCTGAAGAGCCAACTGACATTCCTCCGGACTCATCCAGCGGATGTCTTCAATGTTTTCAATGTACTGCGGCTCCATATTGGAGTCGTCAATGCATTCCATGTGGTACCAGGTGCTTTTCTTTAAAATCCGCTTGCCTTCCTGTATGTAGGTGTGCCATGTGGTACAGAGTTTATCAGAGGCTTCTGCCACTACACCGCATTCTTCCAGGACTTCCCTTTCGGCTGCGTCGCGGGTGCTTTCGTTTCGTTCCAGTTTTCCCTTGGGAAGATCCCATTTTCCCAGACGGTAAATCATAAGGATTTTGTCCTTTTTCCGGACCAGTCCTCCGGCAGCCCGCACTATTCTGAACTGCTTTTTAATGTGCTCTTTCACCTCCCTGTAGTCCTGGGGCATGCCATACAGGCTTATCAGTTTTGATGCTTTTTTAGTTTCTATCCACGAGATGAGGGCAGAAACATCTTCAGGAGTAATATCATTTAAAAAAACAGTGCCGTCCAGTTTGGCAGGTGAAAGGCTAAGGAGCCTTGTGGCCTCCCTGTCGGGCTTCTGATCAGGAAAGGCCTCCTGGCTTTTCAGGATTTTGATGTATTTGTCGTTGATATATAGATTCATTTAAAGTGTAGAGATACAGGCCTTAAAGAATTACAGGCAATTGGAAAGAAGCCGGTTGATGCCTGGTACAATGCTTCAGGATTTTCCTTTTCAAACTTTGCTCATCCAGTCTTTTACCTCTTCGGCATTCGGCAGAGGATCTTCTACTTTCAGTTTTTTTCTGAGTCCTCCCAGATCGTTGAAAACCTTGTTTGGATTTGCTTTGGAAAAGTCATCGAGGCTGGCAAATGTCATGGCTGCCAGAATTCTGGCAATACCCGGACTGGCCCCAAGTCCCTCATAATCTTTGGCGGAAGGAGCCAGAAGCTCTTTTTCCGGTTTCATCTGCGGGAAAAACAGCACATCCTGAATGGATGAAGAATTGGTCATAATCATGGCCAACCGGTCAATACCGATGCCTATTCCGGCTGTGGGAGGCATGCCGTATTCCAGCGCCCGGAGAAAGTCTTCGTCCAGAATCATAGCCTCTGAGTCGCCCCTTTTGCCGAGTTCCAGTTGTGCCTCAAATCTGGCCCGCTGGTCCAGGGGATCATTCAGCTCTGAAAAGGCATTGCAGATTTCTTTGCCATTGCATATGGCTTCAAATCTTTCCACAAGGCCATTTTTGCTGCGGTGGGTTTTGGCCAGGGGCGACATTTCTACCGGGTAATCGGTGATAAATGTGGGCTGAATCAGAAAAGGCTCGCACCGGGAACCGAATATTTCATCTATCAGTTTCCCTTTTCCCATGCTGGCATCGGCTTCAATGTTCAGATCCCGGCAAACTTTTCTTAGGCCCTCCTCGTCCATTTCTGAAATGTCGATGCCGGTAAATTCTCTGATGGCTTCATACATGGTATAGCGCTTCCAGGGCCGCTGAAAGTTGATGATGTTTTCGCCCACCCTTACCTCGGTGGTGCCATGCAAATCCATCGCTACTTTTTCCACCATTTCCTCCATAAGATTCATCATCCAGTTGTAGTCTTTGTAGGCCACATACAGTTCCATCATGGTAAACTCCGGATTGTGAAAACGGCTCATACCCTCGTTGCGGAAATCTTTGGCAAATTCATAAACCCCCTCAAAACCACCCACAATTAAGCGCTTGAGATAGAGCTCATTGGCAATCCTCAGGTAGAGGGTCATATCCAGTGTATTGTGGTGGGTTTTGAAAGGTCTGGCGGCCGCCCCTCCGTACAAAGGTTGTAAAACCGGGGTTTCCACTTCAAGATAGCCCTTCCCGTTCAAGTATTGCCTCATAGAATTGGTCAGTTGGGTTCTCTTTTTAAAAGTCTCCCTGACATGCGGATTGACTACAAGGTCCACATACCGCTGCCGGTAGCGTTGTTCCGGGTCATTGAATTCGTCATATACCACTTCATTGCCTTGTTCATCGGTTTCCCTTTTTACCACCGGAAGCGGTTTCAGAGATTTGCTCAGCAGCCTGAAAGAGGAAACATGGATGGAGATTTCACCTGTTTGTGTAGTAAAAACATAGCCTGTAATGCCCACAAAATCACCGATATCCAGCAATTTCTTGAATACTGTATTGTAAAGTGTTTTGTCTTCACCGGGGCATAGGTCATCTCTTTTGAAGTAAACCTGAATTCTTCCTGTTGCATCCTGAAGTTCGGCAAAAGAGGCAGAGCCCATAATTCGAAAGCCCATCAGCCGGCCGGCAATGGAAACATTTTTGTAATCGGTTTTCCGCCTTTCATAGTTTTTGTGAATATCGGCGGCGGTCACATTGATTTCAAAAGTTTCAGCAGGGTAGGGATTGATACCCAGACCTTTTAATTGATTTAACTTTTCCCTTCGCTGAATTTCAAGCTCACTTAAATGCATGAATAATCGGTATTGATTTCTGCCCCCAAAGGGATTATAAAACTAAAAAAAAAGCAAACGATGACGACCAAAATAAACCTGTCCTCTTTACTTCCGGCACGATAAATCTTCCGGCCAATACAAGGACGATCAGAAAGGAAGATTGTCTTCGTCAGAAGGCGGAATGGGTGGAAGGCCCTGAAACGGCGTAGGTTCAGGAGGCGTTGGTTGACCGGTGCTCATGCCTTTTTTCAAATTCCAGGCTTTCAGCTCGGTGTACCAGCGGCCGTTGTTTTCGCGGCTTTCCACATCAAAAGAAACGGTAACATCCTCTCCAAGTGTAAGTTGAAATTGGTCTATTTTGTCTCCCCAGGCTGTGAAGCAGATTTTTTTCGGGTATTGGTCCCGGGTTTCGATTACAAATTCCTGCTTTCGCCAGTTGTTACCGGCTTTACTGACTCCACCAACTTCGGGTAGAATGTGAATTACCTTTCCTGAAATATCCATGTTTATGTTGTTTATGTTTTGTTGGCAAATTGTGCCTGATGCAGGTAATCTACAAATTTTTCAAAAGACAGAAGGCAGAAATTCGCTTTTATGCAGGCTAATTGGCTGATTTACAAGAAAACAATGTCCCTATTTGGAGTTCCAGGTTTTATAAAAGCCGGTCTGAGCTGGTCTTTCGGCCGGAATTTCCCTAAGGGGTTCGGTTTGCTGCAGGCTGGCAAAACAATCGGCCGGAAGGCCCTGATAAATTTTGGTTCCCTGGGTTTTCCAGGCCAGCATGTCATCTGATACTTCGCGGATGATTTTGGCGGGATTTCCTACCACCAGGCTTCTCGGCGGAATTTTTTCCCCTGCTTTTACAAAGCAAAGGGCGCCCACAATAGACTCTGCCCCGATTTCGACTTCATCCATAATAACTGCATTCATCCCAATCAGGGCATTTTTGCCAATTCGGGCTCCGTGTACAATGGCTCCGTGTCCGATGTGTGCACTTTCTTCCAGAATGACGGTTATCCCCGGAAACATGTGGATGGTACAATTTTCCTGGACATTGCAGCCGTCGTGGATTTCAATTCCACCCCAATCACCTCTGATGGCAGCACCCGGTCCGATGTACACATTTTTTCCTATGATGACATTGCCTGTGACAGTGGCCTGTGGATGTACGAATGAATCCGGATGAACTACCGGAATAAAGTTTCCGAAACGGAAAAACATTGAGCCTATTTTTTGGAAAAGCGCAGGGATTCAAATCCTTTTACGGTGGTTACCATCAGAGAGTAAAGTCCCGGACTCAGAGCCGAAACATTGATTCTGATTTTTCCATTCATAAGGCTTTCCAATTGACAGACAATTTCCTTACCCCTGATGTCGAAAAGCTCCACTTTCGCAATGGTCTCGTTGGATGTGGATGCCACTACCAGGATTTCCCCGGCTGGGTTTGGATATGCAAAACAACCGGCCCCTGAGGGAAAAGGTTCTACCAAAATCTGGTCGCTGAAGGTTTGTGAAGAATCGAGAAAAATCTGTAACACCCTGAATAACTGACCTTCTGGTTTTAATTCGACGGGTATTTCTAATTTCTCAGGGCTGCCATTTTGAAACGCCATCCTTGAATGGTCTTTAAAATCCATACCACAAAGCTGATGCTGAAGAACAATTTCTTTCAGTTGATTTTCAGGTTGAAACTCGATATTTAGGCGGGCTCTTTTCGGAACATAGTCGGGAGCATGATAAAAATCCAATATTGCCGAACGGGCAATACGAGCCATAACAGGGGCTAAAACACCTGCCAAAGTTAGTTTGGAGCTTTTGATTGTTCGGTCGCCCCTGCCCGACCCACCCGGAAAGGGATGGTTATAAAAACTTCCCGTTAGAATAATATCCTTTGACGACCTGGCCCGGGAAGAGCCATTTCCGGATCCTCCGAAGTAGGAAAGATTTGAATTGGGCGAAATGCCTGTCAGAAAAAGTTGTGCGCTGGAAGCAATAAAATTTCCGTTTCCGTTTCCTCCTTTAAAATCCAAATTTGGATTTCGGTTTTCACCGTTAAGCCTGATACTGCCTGTTTGGTTTCCAGACCAGCCATCCCCGGAACCTCCTGAAAAAATAAAAGGATTTTGACCCGATAAGCCGGAATATGGCACAAAAAAAGATTTGCTGCCATGGCCGACACCGCCCGGATAGGGGAGCGGATCGGGCGAACCGTTAAGGGTTATTCTTAATAGCTTTCCGACATTTTGGAAACCATCCCCCCGACCACTTCCACCCGGAAAGAGGGGAATATTGTGGTTCCCATTCAGAAGTCGGAAACCGGAAGATGCCCTGAAATTTCCCGAACCGTTACCTCCATTGAATTGACTAAAAGAAAGAAGAGGTAGAAATCCCAAAAATAGAATCCAGAAAAAGGACCTCATGGAGATAAATTTTAAGGGGCGGATCTTACGCCCCTACCACCAACAGAATTGACCCTGGAAGACTCTTGGCTAGCCCTTAATCTGTTTGAAATAGAAGATCCTTCATTCCATGCACCACCTCTTAGTCCGGATCCTGCACCTGTAGTGGCGTTCGGCCAATTGGTGACATCGGCATCTCCGGAAGTACCAATGGTTCCGTTTCCGTGTAAACCGGTAAAACTTCTCCCCTGAGAATTTGCTATGGTGATAGTTCTTTCCCAAAGATTTGCGCTTAATTCCATAATTCCATAAAAAGAGGCCCCTGCCTGAACCCGCGTTGTACTGGTACCGGCAAACATGCCCACCCTGCAAGGACCGGTAATGCCCGAACCACCCGAATTTATATTTGCACCGGTGTTAGATGCAATTTCATTGGTCAGGCCCGGATTTGATAATCCTGTAGCTGGAGTACTTGCAGTGGTGCCCCAGGCAAATTCTCCATTCACAGCCGGCAGTGTTCCCCTGCAGGCTTTTTCATATTCCAGTTCGGTCATGGGTCTTAAGCCACTCCAGTCCAGATATGCGGCTAAATCGGCCATGCTAAGAAAGTTGCAGGCCACGAATGGATTGGTAGTGGAATATACACCGCTGGAAGCCGAAATGGTAAACCGGCTCGATGATGAATTGGGAAATCTGTTTGCCGACTGAGAAGCAGTTAATGTGTTAAGGAAATCTACATACTGCTGTTGGCTGATTTCATATTTCATACAATAAAAGCCTGAAAAACCATTGGGCCAGGAGGCTGCAGCGGGTGCTGTTTGTCCGGTTGGGTAGCCTCCTGCGTTGGAAACAGGGGCAGTGGTCGCATTTGCTGTATTTATTGTGGTTAAGGTAAAGCCACTTGTGCCACCATCACCCGCCGAAAACGCCCCTCCAGGAACCAAAACCATTTCAATCGCAAAGACTTGTACTTCTACCACGGCATTGTCTGCCACCCCATTTGCACCATAAGCCCAGCGCATTTGAACACTGTTGGCTGTAAATGTTCCCGAACCGGCAGCATTCCTGTAAATAAAGGCTCCCAAACCCGGATTGGTAGAAGCATTGTAGGTTGACCCGGGAGTCAAAAGACCTATATCAACTACGCTGCCGGTGGGCGCCACCTGTCCTGTATTTGCCAGAGAAGCATGGAACCAATTTCCCCCTGCAACCCTGTATTTAACGAATACCCAGGCAGCATCCCAGTTGGTCGGACCAAAGGCAACCCGGTGAGAATTTTCCCAGGAAATATTAAATTGAACCTGGGTGAAATTTGCGGCATTGTTGACACCCGCAGTGGTATTCTGGCCTGTGAGTGTGACATTGCTAACCGATATATTGTTGGCAATGAGAGAATTCCCGATTCCCAAGAGGAGGAAAATAAAGGAAAATAAAATACCCTGTTTTGTCATGATTGAAATGGTTAAGAATGTTGTCTTTGTAAATTTAACTTCAATACTGAATTAATACAAATTTTTTTTGATTTTGTCCAATTAATAAAATGGATGCACAAAACTCGTAAAAACAATTTCTCTAAACAAAAAATTTGACCTTAAGCCTGTTTTGTTCGGTAAACCTTTGGCAAAACCACAATCCTTTCGAAATCAATTTTGTTTTGAAATTTTTTGGAATCCCGGTTATTGGGTCTTCCGAAACAGAATTCGCTATTTTATCTGTTCTCAAACCAGTTTTTGCTGATTGTCTCCTGCTGAACTAATTTGCCGCAGTTTTTGTATGGACAAAAAACCCATGTAAAAACCTGAAAGTCAAACACTTTATTTTGAAATTATCACTTTTTTATTTTGAAAGATACCAACAAATTTTTCATTATTGACTTCGATTCAACCTTTACCCGGGTAGAAGCCCTCGATGAACTGGCCTTAATTTCTTATGCAGGCAAACCCAATGCCAATCAGATTCAGGAAAAAATCAAATCCGTCACGGACCAGGCCATGTCGGGCCGCCTCTCGTTCTCCGAATCCCTGCAAATCAGGGTTGGATTGCTCAATGCCAACAGGTTGCACCTGGAACAACTGGTTGAAACGCTAAAAAATAAAATATCCGAATCCTTTATCCGGAACAGGGATTTTTTAATGGCGTTCAGCCCTCAGATTCGCATTGTTTCTTCCGGTTTCAAAGAATTTATTGTACCCATCGTCTCAGATTTTGGTATCGATGAGGCCAATGTTTTTGCCAATACATTCACCTTCGATGAAGAGGGCTGGATTACCGGATATGATGAAACCAACTACCTCAGCCAGGAAAAAGGCAAAGTGAAACTCCTGAGCGAACTTCAGCTTCCCGGTGAGGTCTATGTCCTGGGAGATGGTTATACCGACTACGAAATCAGGGAGGCCGGTCTGGCAAATAAATTTTTCGCCTTTACTGAAAATGTGGAAAGAGATCTGGTAATCTCACTTGCAGATCATAAGTCGGCCAGCCTCGAAGAGTTCCTGTATGACAACCGGCTACCCATGAATATCAGCTATCCGAAAAGCCGGATATCGGTACTGCTGCTGGAAAATATTCATCCCCATGCCGCAACCCTTTTCAGGTCTGAGGGGTATCAGGTGGAAACTTTTCATGGCAGTATGGACGAGGATGAGTTGTGCGAAAAAATTAAAAATGTATCCATCCTGGGAATCCGGTCCAAAACCATACTGACAAACAAAGTCCTCCGCAATGCCAATAAGCTTATTGCCGTGGGCGCTTATTGTATCGGCACAAATCAGGTGGACCTGGAAACCTGTCTGAAAAAGGGCATTGCGGTTTTCAATGCACCTTATTCCAACACACGCTCAGTAGTGGAGCTTGCCATTGGAGAAATGATTCTCCTGACCCGGAAAATCGTAGAAAAAAGCAATCAGATGCATGCAGGGCAATGGGACAAATCGGCCAGAGAAAGCTTTGAAGTAAGGGGAAAAAAGCTGGGAATAATCGGGTATGGAAATATTGGAACTCAGGTTTCCGTCATTGCAGAGGCCCTGGGTATGCAGGTTTATTTTTACGATGTTGTGGATAAGCTTGCCCTCGGAAATGCCAGAAAATGTCACAACCTCAATCAACTGCTGGAAATCTCAGATATCATTTCTGTGCATGCAGATGGCCGGAAATCAAACCATCATCTAATCGGTGAGAAAGAATTTGCCAGAATGAAAGACGGAGTTGTTTTCCTGAATCTGGCCCGTGGCCATTTGGTAGATATCCCAGCTTTGGCTGCCGCCATACAGTCGGGAAAGGTGCGTGGCGCCGGTCTGGATGTGTTTCCCGAAGAGCCCAAAAACAATCTGGAACAATTCAGCAACGAATTGCAGGGCTTGCCCAATGTTCTGCTTTCGCCCCACATAGGCGGAAGTACCGAAGAGGCCCAGTTTAATATTGCCGATTATGTTCCCGGGAAAATCACGGAATACATCAATACAGGTAGTACATATATGAGTGTAAACTTTCCTGAGATACAACTTCCCGAGCTTGCCAATGCCCACAGGCTAATCCACTGTCACGAAAATGTGCCCGGCATTCTGGCCAAAATCAACCAGGTTCTGGCGGGTCATAACATCAATATTGTAGGCCAGTATCTCAAAACCAATGCCATTATCGGGTATGTGATTACTGATATTGACAAGGAGTACAGCAAAAAAGTAATTCAGGATCTGAAAGCCATTGAGGGGACAATCAGATTCCGGGTTTTATACTGATTTCTTTCAGCAGATTTTCATAAAGGGCAATCCCTTCATCTTCAGCGGCACGCATTTTTAGCTGCTCTGCCGGGGTTTTATCTTTCAGACCGCATAGGTGCAGGAGCCCATGGCAGCATACCCGCAGATATTCTCTGGTTGGCCCATTTCCAAATTTTTGTCCGTTTTCCTCTACTCTGTCAGAGGAAATGTAAATGTCGCCCTCAAGTTTTTTTAGGTTATCCGACTGATCAAAAGTGATGATGTCGGTGTAATAGTCGTGTCCCAGATAGGTTTTGTTCATTTCCAGAAGTTCATCGTCTCCAACCATTACATAATGAAGGCTGCCAACCTTCTTCCCGTACTTTTCTGAAAGTGCTTTCAGACACCTTTTCAGAACCATTTTCTGTGGAAAATTTTCTTTAGGAATATTATGAAATACGATGGCCATATCAAAACAGAACTGCTGTTAAATTCCAAAGGCAAATCTTTCCTGCCCGGTTTCAGACGGCAAAAGTCGCAGTTCGGAAATCCATTTCTCCTAAATTTTTTAAAAAAATCCGGACAAGCCGTCTATTCTTTCTTTTTGTGTTTTTTTCTATTTGAAAATATTTAAGCGAATTTGATTATCAATCTGATTTACAGAGATTTAATGGATTTAATTACAATACTGTAGCGACAAATCGAACAGTTTTTTCCCTGAAAAAGAGAAATGAAACTGCAACGCTTCAGGGCCGTTTTCTGACCCTTCACCTGTTAACAAATTATTTTTTAAGGCCCGCCCATTCCTGAGGAAAGGGAATATTTAATATACTTGCGACCGCAAAATTTAATTTAGCAGTTTTAACTGAAAACAATTTATTCTGTTATTCCAATCGTAAAATTCAATGGCTAATCAGAAAACAGGCGCCAACAAGGCCAAATCATTCTTCGCAAGCATCACCATGGTGATCATTTTCATTTTCTCGGTGATTTTTTACATGTTCGTACTGGGCAACCCGGATAATTTTCAGGGAGGTGATCTGGCAAACCACCCGATAGAAGAAGGCATAGGTAAATGGCTGGGAACCGTTTACAAGGGGGGTATCATTGTACCCGTGCTGATGTCCTTCTTTTTAATGGTAATTACCTTTTCTATCGAGCGTCTGCTCACCATCGGAAAGGCTACCGGAACAGGTTCGCTGGATGAATTTGTGAGAAAAGTAAAATCACTGCTCAGCAGCGACAACATCGACGGGGCCATTGCCGAATGCGGAAAGCAAAAAGGCTCGGTCGGAAATGTGATTCAGTCCGTGCTCCATAAGTATAAGGAAATGATGAGCGAAAACCAGATGGCCAAAGACCAGAAAGTTCTGGCCATTCAAAAGGAGCTTGAAGATGCCACTTCGCTGGAACTTCCCATGCTGGAGAAAAACCTGACCATTCTCGCAACCCTTGCATCAGTTTCTACCCTTGTCGGTCTGTTGGGAACAGTTTTGGGTATGATCCGCGCTTTTGCCGCTCTCGCTCAGGCCGGTGCACCCGATTCTTCGGCCCTTTCCACCGGTATCTCCGAGGCCCTTATCAATACCGCATTGGGTATCGGTTCTTCAGCCTTCGCCATTATCTTTTACAACATTTTCACCAGCAGGATTGACAATCTGACCTACAACATCGATGAAGTAGGATTCAGCATCATCCAGACCTTTGGTTCAAAAACTAAATAAACCGGGCTCCGGCTCGTTTAGGAGGACAAATGACTAAGGTAAAAATTCCACGGAAAAGCATTGCACTGGACATGACGGCCATGTGTGATATGGCTTTTCTTCTCCTGACCTTCTTTATTTTAACTGCCAAATTCAAGCCGGCCGACCCGGTTCAGGTAGACACGCCCGCCTCCATTTCGGATGTGAAGTTGCCCGACAAGGACATCATGACCATCTCCATAGACAAGCAAAGCCGTGTTTTCTTTGGTATCGACGGTCAGTTTGACCGCGAAAAAATGCTGGAATTTGTAGCAGGAAAATATAAAGTAGGTTTCACTCCGGAAGAAGTCAAGCAGTTTTCGCTGATGAGTTCATTCGGGGTACCGGTTGGAAATCTCAGAGAACTGCTCGCTGCAAAAGACAAGGTTCAATTTCCCCAAATGGGAATTCCCTGCGACTCTGCCGCCAACGAACTGACCGACTGGATTGCCTATGCCAGGTATGCCAACCCCAAACTGAGGATTACCATCAAGGGCGACGAAAATGCCGGCTATGAAGTTGTAGATAAAGTAATAAAAACGCTTCAGGAGCAGAACATCAACAAGTTTAATCTAATTACTGACCTCAAGGCCAAACCCAAAATCCTTTGATGGGCTTGTGCTGATAAAACTGAAATGACATGGCAGATATAGACACCGGGGGGGGGAAAAAGGTTTCCACCCGAGTAGACATGACACCAATGGTTGATCTGGCATTCCTGCTGGTTACTTTTTTTATGCTCACCACTACCTTCAATAAGCCGCAAACCATGGAGGTGAACATGCCGGAGAAAAACCAGAAAAACGAAACGATGAAGGTGAAAGAATCCAAAACCACCACCATTGTTTTGGCTGAGAACGATAAGGTTTACTACTACACCGGAGTCGAAAATCCGGAAGTAAAACTGACCAACTTCTCCGAATCCGGTTTGCGGAAGGTTTTGCTGGAAAAGGTGAAAACCATACAGGATCCCATCATTATCATTAAGGCAAAGAAAGAAGCCAAATACAAAAATGTGGTGGATGTGATTGATGAGATGGCCATCACCGGAGTAAGAATTTATGCCCTCGTGGACATAACACCTGCTGACCTTGAACTTTTGGCCAAAGCACCCTATTGATCCTGAACCATGGAAAGTTTAGATTATAAAAAGGCTAGTTTTAATGACATGGTATTCGAGGGCCGTAATAAGAAATACGGTGCCTTTTACCTGAGGGTGATTTATGATGAGTTTGTATTGCGGGCTATGGCCATTGCCATGGTGGCCTTTGCTCTTTTTACCCTTGGACCCGTAATCTGGGAAAAACTGATTCCTGAAGAAGTAGTCACGGAAGAAAAAATTGTAACCGTGGATCCCAAAATGATTGAGCCCCCTCCAATCGACCCCAAAACACCACCGCCACCACCGCTACCGGCTGCACCCCCTCCGCCACAGGTTTCAACCGTGAGATTTGTGCCACCAGAAGTTGCTCCCGATGAAGAAGTTATCGAAGAAGATCCTCCGAAACAAGAAGAGCTTCAAAAAGCAGTAGCTGGAACGGAAACCGTGCAGGGAGATCCCAATGCTGACCCCAACGAACTAAGTATCGATCAGGTGGGTACCGGTGATGTCATTGGTGCACCTGCAGAGCCGGAGCCTGAATTTACCTTTGTAGAGCAGGATCCTGTTCCACCCGGTGGCGACCTGCAATCGTATTTCTCCAAAAATATCCGCTATCCCCAGAAAGCCATCAATGCTGATATCGAAGGAAAGGTTTTTGTTACTTTTGTGGTGACCTCTTCGGGAGATGTTGACGATGTGAAGCTGCTGAAGGGTATTGGTTATGGATGCGACGAAGAGGCAATCCGCGTAGTGAAGGCTATGCCGAAATGGACACCCGGTAAAAACGGCGGCCGCGAGGTAAAAGTCAGGCTGAACATACCCATCGTATTCAGGCTTGCCCGCTAAATTTTTTTTAAACATTCCAAGCCCCATCCTGAAAAGTTTGGGGCTTTTTTGTTTTTTGCAACTTTGATTTTCTGATAACTGAATTTTTTTAACCATGTCAAACACTAAGAAACAAAAAAAGGAAATCCTCAAGCCTCTTGTTGTAAAGCCAAAGCCCAAACTATTGATGGAAGTGGCATGGGAAGTTTGCAATCAAGTGGGTGGTATTTATACCGTTATCCGCTCCAAGGTGCCGGCCGCAGTGGAGTACTGGGGTGAAAACTACCTTTGTATCGGACCCCTGGTTCATAAAAACTTTGCATCTGAGTTTGATCCGATTGAGTCGTACGACGATATTTTTGGCAAGGCGGTACTCAGAATGCGGGAAGCCGGGTTTCAGGTGATGTATGGCAGATGGCTGGTTTCGGGAAGTCCGAAAGTGGTGTTGCTTAATCCCTATCAGGTATTTGACAATCTGGGCGTAATCAAATACAATCTGTTTGAACGGCACCATATAGAAACACCCGACGGAGATTCCCTTTTTGACCAGTGTGTCGCATTCGGGGAAATGGTCCGGCTTTTTCATTTTTTTCTGGCCCAGCTCGAGGAGGCACATCAATACCAGATGATCAGTCACTTCCATGAGTGGATGGCCTCCACCTGCATCCCCGACCTGAGGAGAGAAGCCTTGCCCTATCAAATTGTATTTACCACCCACGCCACGCTCCTGGGCCGGTATCTGGCTATGAATGATTCGTTTTTTTACGACCATCTGCCCTTTTACGACTGGCAGAGGGAAGCAGTTAACTTCAATGTTCTCCATACGGTGAAAATAGAGCGGGCTGCGGCCCATGGTTGTCATGTTTTTTCTACTGTATCAGAGGTTACAGCCCGCGAATGCTTCCATCTTCTTGGAAGGCAACCTGATGTGATTGTACCAAATGGCCTTAATATTGAGCGTTTTACAGCTCTGCATGAATTCCAGAATCTGCACAAGCAATACAAGGAAAAAATCAATGAATTTGTGATGGGTCATTTCTTCCAGAGCTATTCGTTTGATCTGGATAAGACCCTGTATTTTTTTACATCAGGCCGGTTTGAATTCCGGAATAAAGGTTTTGATATCACGCTCGATGCACTGGCCCGTCTGAACTGGAAAATGCAACTGGAAGGGCTTGATATGACGGTGGTTATGTTTATGGTTACCAAACAGCCATTTCATTCCATGAATCCTACGGCCCTTCAAAACCGGGCCATGATGGAAGAAATCAGGCAAACCACCACAGCCATTGAAAAAGTGGTGGGTGAAAAACTATTTCAGGCCGTGGCTTCCAATCCCGATACACGGCAGCTTCCCAATCTCAATAACTTTGTGGACGATTACTGGAAACTCAGACTCAGAAGGATAGTTCAATCCTGGAAATCCGATAATCTTCCTCTCGTGGTTACCCACAACCTGGTCAATGACAACAGCGATGAAATACTGAACTCTATCCGAAGTCACGGACTTCTGAACCACAGAAACCATAAGGTAAAAGTAGTGTACCACCCGGATTTCATTGCCAGTACCAATCCGCTGTTTGGCATGGATTATACCCAATTTGTTCGCGGTTGTCATCTGGGTGTTTTTCCAAGCTATTATGAACCATGGGGTTATACCCCACTGGAATCGATTGCTTCGGGAGTGCCTACCGTTACCAGCGATTTATCCGGCTTCGGAGATTATGTGCTGAAGTCTATGCCCAATCATGAGAAAAACGGTATTTATGTAACCCACCGGCGGTACAACAGCTATCAGGATGCTGCCGAACAGCTTTCAGAGCAATTTCTCAGCTTCGCAAAACAAAGCCGGAGAGACAGAATCAGCCAGCGTAACTACACCGAACGGGCCTCGGTTCTTTTCGACTGGGAATATTTGTACGAGTATTACAAAAAGTGCTACGAAAAACTGGGCAGCGGATATTGATTACCGGGCCTATGCATTTCAGATTGCTTGGCCGCACAGATCGGCAAACTGCCTGAAGAGATAACGGGAGTCGTGGGGTCCCGGATTCGACTCGGGGTGATACTGAACCGAAAATGCCTTTCTGTCGCCGGCAGACTGCAAGCCTTCTACCGAGCCATCATTGAGATTGATATGGCTCAGAATTACATCCCGGTGATTTTCCAGAGCCGTCTTTTCCACTGCAAATCCATGATTTTGGCTGGTAATCTCGCAATGGCCGGTGATGAGGTTTTTTACAGGATGATTCAAGCCGCGGTGGCCGTTTTTCATTTTATAGGTAGACAGCCCGAAGGCTCTTGCCAGAAGCTGATGACCAAGACAAATGCCGAAAAGCGGTTTTTGGGTTTGCAATATAGCCCTGATGGTGGATACAGACCGATCCATTGCAGCCGGATCGCCTGGTCCGTTGGACAAGAAGTAAGCATCGGCCTCCAGAGAAAGCACCTGCTTTGTATCCATATTTCCCGGAATGACATGACAGAAAAAACCCTGGGCAATCAATTGATTGATAATGTTTTGCTTAATACCAAAATCCATCACCAGCACTTTTTTGCCAAATTCATTTCCCGTGAAGTAGGGCTTGGGGGTCATAACCATGCTGGCCAGTTCCAGAGACTCCATATCCGGAATTTGGTTCAGTTCATTTTTCAAAAGGTTGCCATCTGAGATCACGGATGAGATTACGGCATTCATGGCGCCTTTGTGGCGGATGTGGCGCACCAGTTTGCGGGTATCTATACCGGCAATGCCCACAATCCCGTTTTCTGCCAGATAATTGTCCAAATTGTCATCCGCCCCGCTCCGGGAATAAACCGCAGAAAATGAATCGCAAATCACGCCCGAGACTTTCACCGAATCCGACTCGGTCTCGCTTTTTACCACACCATAGTTGCCGATATGCGGCATGGTATGGATGATGATTTGGCCGAAATACGAGGGGTCGGTATAAATTTCCTGATAGCCGGTCATACCGGTATTGAAGCAGAGCTCACCCCCAGTGGTTCCCAACTTTCCAAGGGCTTTTCCATAAAAAATAGTGCCATCTGCAAGCAGCAAAACGGCAGTGGGTCTTTGAGCCAATCTTTGCATTATTCCTTCAGGATTGAATTTGCGGGCTATCGGGATGCAGTCTGGCCTGGTATGCCAAGGCATAATATTTTATTTGTTTTACCATAGACAGCAAGCCGCTTGAGCGGGTTTGTGCAAGGTGCCTGGTCATTCCGATTTTGTCAATAAAAAAGAGATCGGCAGAGGCAATTTCTTTGGGTTTGTGGCCTGACAAAACCCGGATGAGCAAACCCACCAAGCCCTTAACGATGATGGCATCGCTGTCGGCATCGAAGTAAAGAAGGCCGTCTTCAAATCGAGAAACCAGCCAAACCTTTGATTGGCATCCCTTTATGAGGTTTTCTTCTGTTTTGAAATTTTCGGGCAGGGGTGGAATTTTTTTCCCCAGATCTATGATGTATTCGTAGCGGTCTGTCCAATCGTCGAAAAGCTCAAACTCCT
The DNA here is from genome assembly GCA_044359055.1 of Catalimonadaceae bacterium. Classification (GTDB taxonomy): domain Bacteria; phylum Bacteroidota; class Bacteroidia; order Cytophagales; family Flexibacteraceae; genus CAMDMI01. Next base: position 228 of record JBIKMV010000014.1, on the reverse strand, counting down.
CTATTACCTCCTGTTGTATCTGTTGAATAGAAGACGAAGACATGATGCAAATGTGTTGGTTCAAATCCTGGAAAACAAAAAATCCGGTCTGATAAAACCGGATTTTTTTTATGGTTTTCTGGTTTAATAGCCAGCATGGTTTTGGTTGGTATGGTATATCCCACAGGTGGCTTAAACAGCCTTCGGAAGCACCAAAAGTAAGGGGCAAACCGGACCTGACAAGCACAG
>JBIKMV010000148.1:0-7215 GCA_044359055.1 Catalimonadaceae bacterium | reverse complement strand
ACATGAGTTCGCAGAAAGCGGCCAATTCGGTTTCATTCTTTATTTTTTTTACCGCAGAGGAGCAGCCATCGTCCACCGGCTTCGCAATAAAGGGATATGAAAACTCTTTTTCGATTTCTGCATAGAGAGCAAGCGGATCTTCTTCCCAATCGGTCTTGAAAACCATCCGGTGACCGGCAACCAGAATGCCTTCTTTCCTGAGCCGGGCGTTGGTTTCAAATTTGTTGATCGTGGTCTGTGAGCTTTTCACTCCCGAACCATTGTAGGGAATGTGCATGGCCTCCAGCTTTTGCTGAATGGAGCCATCTTCGCCCGGACGGCCATGAAGGGCAATAAATGCGGCATCAATCCGGTTTTTCAATTCCTCAATTTCCCATTTTTCACTGTAAAATCCGGCTCCTGAAGCAAATTTTTCCGTGATAGACCGGGCCCTGTTGATGGTTTCGGCAATAAAAGGATGGTCGGGCCGGGGGTGCTCTGCCAAATGTTTGATGTCATCGGCATTGTCCTTCAGCATGGTCTTCACTGGTAGCTTATAGAGCTGATAATCAGCATCTGAGCCGGTCAGAAAAACAGGAATGGGCACATATTTCTCGGAAGAAGCCAGCTTTTCATAAAGGTTGCGGCCGCTTTCCATGGAAATATGCCTTTCGGTTGAATAGCCGCCCATGATTACCCCAACCCGGATTTTTTGCTTTTGCAGGGAAGATTTTGCGCTGAGCAAATGGTCGAGCCGCTCCTGAATTTCGGCCACTCTGGCTCTTTGCTTCCCTTCTTTTTTCCGGGCCTGCAGCGAGGCATGGACTATATAGGTGAGGAACTGGGAAGGATTCAGCCCGATTTCCGCCGACTGATGGAAGAAAAACGAAGAAGGCAGCATACCCGAAGTGGTGTTGGGATCGTTCAGATACACACTGCCGTCTTTGGAAATAAATCCGTCAAGCCTTGCATATACCTGAAAACCAAATGCTTGATATAATTTTTCGCAGGCATCCCTGATGTTGTTCAGGTCCGTAAGCGGTACATCTATCGGGGTGATTTTTCGGGATATGCCGGGCAGATATTTGGAGCGGTAATCGAAAATATCCGAAAACTTGATGATTTCGGTAGGGGGCAGGGCAATGGGATTTCCATCCTCATTCTCAATCACGATACAGGAAAACTCCTTTCCTTCAATAAAGGCCTCAATCAAAACCTCATCTTCGGCATCGTCCGGCTCCAGCTGCAGGACATCCCAGCCGGGCTGATTCAACATAGCCAGCAGTTCTTCCGGCTGATGCACCCTGGCCACAGGCAAAGTTTCCTTTTCCCGATACAGCGAAAGGGGAAGCCCAAGCCCACTCCTGACATCCATCAGGGCATTCATCCATTGAATTTTTTCTTCTTCGTTTTTGGCAAGCCAGTCTTTTTCCTCCAGTTTTTCATTAAAAAACGATTTCCGGATGGCTTTTTCCAATGCTTCCGCTGTGGCTTCCTTCACTATGGAAACCCCGATTGAAGAACCCTGATGGGGTGCCTTCACCACCACAGGAAAGCCCATTTTTTCCATGACCATACCGAAGGCCTTCTCCGAACCCCGCGGACCGAAAAACGACTGCCGGCTGATGACCTGAAAAGCGGGGCCGCCGAAGCCGGCCTTTTCCATCATTTGCCGCTGTATGATTTTGCTGATGCCGAAGGCAGAAGGAAAAATGCCCGAACCGGTGTAGGGAATACCCAACCATTCGAGTATGCCCTGAATGTTGCCGTCCTCGCCGTAAGGCCCGTGCAAAGCAAGAAAAGCCACATCCATGAGGTCCGGAATTTCTTCCAGGGCCACGGGCCTGCCTATCTGAGCCTGAAGATTCCGATACTCATTTTCAGGCATTTCAGCCAAAGAATCGGCATACACCTGAAAAGGCCTGCTGCTGTGGTTGACCTCATGACCGGGAAAAAAATCCCGGATGGTTCCTTTGTAAATATGGGGCCAATCGAGGAGGGTTATCTTCCCGAGGGAATCTACAAATAAGGGTATGGCTTCAAAAAGAGATTTGTCCAGATTGTCGTACAAGGTGCGCCCTCCGGCAAAAGAAATTTCTCTTTCCCGGGATTTACCACCGAAAAAAATACCGACTTTAATCATGAAAAGATTTAATAATCAGGGTTTTGAATGTTATTTGTTGTCCTGCTCGGCAAATACCTTTTTCAGAAGATCTGAGGTTCGCCTGGCCGGATCATCGCGGATGAGTTTTTCCTGCTCGGCTATTTTTACAAACAGTCCGCTCAGGGCACGGCTGGTGGCATAGGCTCCAAGATTCGCTTCCACAGGCTGAAGGTTTAAAAGAATTCCTGCTGGTGAGGAAGCAACGGTATTGTAGTTGGAAAAAAGCGTATTCCATGCTGATGCAGCCCCGATTTCATCCATGGCGGAGTTGATCTCCGGCGCAAAGGCATTGGTGAGTTGAGAAAAGGTATTTTGTCTCAGATAATGTGTAGCTGAGGTGTCAGAGCCCATCAAAATATTTTTCCCGTCGGTTAAGGTCATGCCGGTGATGGCATTCACAAAAATAGGTCCGGCCTTCAGGGCAGCTTTTTCAGCACCGCGGTTCATTTTCAGTATCACATCATCCAGCAGCGATTGTCCTCCGGGAATCCGGGAAATGTTGTCCAGCACGGGCTTGGCTTCGGGGGGTAGCAGCAGTTTCAATGCCTGATTCCCGAAATAGCCGTCGGTAACGCCCAGCTGTGAAGCAGCCGAATTGGCCCCGACTGTTAGGGCCTCTCTTAGGCCTGAAATGATTTCTTCCTGAGTAATGCCCAGTTTCTCAAGGTGTTCGCAGGAGGTAGGCACCAAAAGGAAGGCCAGAGAAAGGAAAAGTGAAAACAGTGGTTTGAACATGGGCGCAATTTACCAATTGATTGGATTTAAACCTTTCGATTGCAGATACTGGTTGCATTTCACAAAATGGTCATTTCCGAAAAAACCCCTTTCCACACTCATGGGCGAAGGGTGCGCAGACTCCAGAATGAGGTGTTTTTTTTCGTCAACCAAAGCTGCTTTTTTTCTGGCCGGGCTTCCCCAAAGCATAAAAACCACATTGTTTTTTTCTCTGGAAATCAACTGGATAACCTCATCCGTAAAAATCTCCCAGCCTTTGCCCTGATGGGAATTCGACAGGCCGGCCTGCACCGTCAGCACGGTATTGAGAAGCAACACTCCCTGATCTGCCCAATGGGTAAGATTGCCCGAAACAGGAATTTCTTTTCCCGTTTCTTTTTTGATTTCCTTAAAAATATTGAGCAAGGAAGGCGGCTTGGGCATCCCATCGGGGACAGAAAAACTAAGGCCCATAGCCTGCCCGGGATTGATATACGGGTCCTGACCCAGAATGACCACCCTGAGTTTCTCCAGTGTGCAATGCTCAAAAGCATTGAAAATGAGCTTTCCGGGAGGGTAAATGGTCTGGGTTTGGTATTCACTTTTTACAAAGGCAATCAGATTTTCGAAATAGGGTTTCGAAAACTCCTGCTGCAATCTGGCTTTCCAGCCTGCTTCCAGTTTTACTTCTGCCATACAAGAAATGTAAGGGTTCAAATATGGGGGAAAATTATCTGCAGCAGTACGGGAGCCTGCATTTTGTTTGGACTGTAAGTCGGTTCCCTTTCCTACCTTTGCCGCCCCATGCCGACAAACGAAAATGCAAGAACCGAAAGCCTTTCGGCATCATTTCTGCCTTGGCTGAGAGGACACGAAATTTTCACTCTTATTGGAAAGCTGGCAGATGAACTGGGTCTTGAGACCTACCTGATTGGTGGCTTTGTACGGGATCTGGTTTTGAAAAGGGAAAGCAAGGATGCCGATTTTGTCACCATCGGCGACTGCCTGCCGCTGGCTGAAAAACTGGCCGAAACCTGGGGTCCCCAAACCCATATTGGACATTTTAAGAATTTCGGTACTGCTCAGGTAAAACATGGCGACTGGGTTCTGGAATTTGTTACTGCCAGAAAAGAATCGTACCGCAGTCACTCCCGGAAACCAGAGGTAGAACCGGGAACGCTGGAAGAAGACCAGAATCGCAGAGACCTGACCATCAATTCTTTGGCCATTTCTCTGAACAAATCGTCTTTCGGCAAATGGCTTGATCCTTTTGACGGCCTGTCGGATTTGAAAAACAAGATCATCAGAACCCCGCAGGAACCGGAGCGAACCTTTTCGGACGATCCTTTGCGGATGCTTCGGGCCATCCGGTTTGCGACACAACTGGAGTTTGATATCGAAGCCGATACCTTCGAAGGAATCCGAAAAATGAAGGAGAGAATTCAAATCATCTCAGGCGAGCGGATTTCGGATGAACTGAATAAAATCATTCAGGTAAAAGTCCCCTCATATGGCTTTAAACTGCTTTACTTCTCAGAATTACTGAAGGAAATATTCCCGGAAATGGTGGCCCTCGCCGGTGTGGAAAACAAAGACGGGAAGGCGCACAAAGACAATTTTTTTCATACCCTGGAGGTGCTGGACAACACAGCAGCCCGCAGCGAAAACCTTTGGCTTAGGTGGGCTGCCATTCTGCACGACATTGCAAAGCCTGCCACCAAGCGGTTTTTTCAGGGTGAAGGATGGACTTTCCACGGTCATGAAGAAAAAGGAGCCTATATGGTTCCGGGGATTTTCAAAAAATTGCGTCTTCCCCTGAACGAGCACATGCGGTATGTGCAAAAACTTGTCAGGCTTCACCTGCGGCCAATTTCGCTGACCAATGAGGCGGTAACCGACTCGGCAGTGCGGCGGCTGATGTTCGAAGCCGGCCCCGATCTGGAAGACCTGATGATTCTTTGCCGGGCAGATGTTACCACCAAAAATCCCAACAAGGCCAGGCGGTATCTTGAGAAATTTGACCGGGTAGATGAGAAAATTGCTGAAGTGGGAGAGAAAGACAAACTCCGGCTTTTTCAGCCCCTGCTTACCGGAGAAATGATCATGGAGATTTTTGCTTTGAAGCCCGGCAAGGAAATCGGCATCATCAAGGAGCAAATCCGCGAAGCCATTTTGGAGGGCCAAATCAAAAACACACTTCCTGAATGCCTTTTTTTGGCCATGCAATTTGCATCCGGCATTGGACTGAGCCCTGCAGCAGGCTTCGACCCGGAGGCCTTTATCTCAGAGAGAGAAGCAGAAAAATCAGAATAGCTATGTTTGCGGCCGGTATTTTGCCTTAGAAAAAGCTCTTGATCAGGTCATTAAAAATGGCAAAAATCATCAAGGCCAGAATCAAAAACATACCGATTTTCTGTGCCCATTCCATAAAAACCAGAGAAGGCTTCCGACGGGTTACAATTTCATAAGTCAGCATCATGGCATGTCCACCATCCAGGGCAGGAATGGGAAGCAAATTCATAAAGGCCAGAATGAGGGATAGCATGCCTGTATTTTTCCAGAAATTGGTCCAGTCGAAACTTGAGCCAAACATATCCCTTGCTATCCCAATGGGCCCGTGGACTGCATTGGAGGCCGATACTTCCCCTCTGAAAATTTTGGCAAAGCCGGAGAGATTCATGTCCAGAATTTCAATGGCCATTTCGGTTCCTCTGGGAATGGACTGAAAGAAACCATAGTAAATAACCCCCTCATTGAGAAGAAGCTTCGGCTGAAAACCAATCAATCCGTCGGATGAAACCTGAAGGGGCAAATGCAAAATATGATCTCCTCTCTGCACATGAAGGGTGATTTGCTTGCCTTTCAGATTGGCGAGCATATCCTGCAATTGCTGAAAGTAATAGATTCCGGAACTGTCAATGCCCATAATCCGGTCGCCGGGCTTGAGGCCTGCTTTGTCACCGGGCATTCCGCCCATTACTTTGCCTACTTCAAAGGGTGCAGCAGGAGAAAAAAGCCGCTTTCTGGCTTTCCTGTCGCTGAGTTTTTCAAGCAGGTCTGCCGGAATCCTGATGTCCATTGTCTGACCATTTCTGGAAATGGTGTAATAAGAATTGGAACTCAGCAAAACTTCAGGAGAAAGGGTTTCTTCGAACCGCTCAATGGTTTTACCATTGACTTTCACTATTTTATCACCATCCCTGAGCCCCATTTCTTCACCCAGTTCATGGGCCACAATGCCATATTTTACTTCCGAAACGGGCAAAAAGTGTTCACCGGTAATCCAAACAATGCCAATGAAGATGAGAATGCCCAGAAAAAAATTGACCGTGATGCCCCCAAGCATAACAATAAGCCTTTGCCAGGCGGGCTTGGCCCTGAATTCCCAGGGTTCGGGTTCCTTGCTGAGGTTTTGGGTGTCGAGGGATTCATCTACCATGCCCTCGATTTTCACAAATCCTCCCAAAGGAATGGCTCCGATTCCGTATTCAGTTTCACCCTTCTTCCGGGAAAACAGAGTAGGCGGAAATCCGATAAAAAATTTACTTACCCGCATGCCAAACCATTTGGCGGGTAGCATATGCCCCAGTTCGTGAAGTCCTACCAGAATGGTGATGGACAGAATGAGCTGTCCGGCCATAATCAGAATATCCATGTTTCAGTTTTAAGTGTTGATTAATATTTGTTTTTCAATCCATTCTTCTGCCATTCGCCGGGTTTCAGCATCTGAAGAGACATAATCTTCGTAGGCAGGATTACTTGTATGGAACCCATTCTGCAAACAGTAGGCCAAAAGTTCGGGAATCTGAAGAAAACCAATTTTTTCCTGAAGAAACGCCTGAACGGCCACTTCATTGGCGGCGTTGAGGCGGCAAGCAGCATTACCTCCGGCTTCCATGGCCTCAAATGCCAGGTCGAGACAGGGAAAAGCTTCCCGGTCAGGACTTTCAAAACTGAGATTGGGGTATTGCAGAAAATCGAAACGGGGAAATGAAGAGGCTATCCGGTCGGGATAAACCATGGCATACTGAATGGGAAGTTTCATATCCGGGAGACCCATCTGAGCTTTCATAGAGCCGTCGTTAAACTGAACTATGGAATGAATAATAGACTGAGGATGAACCACTACCCGTATTTGCTCAGGCTTCAGGTCAAAAAGCCATCGGGCTTCGATCACTTCAAAACCCTTGTTCATCAGCGTGGCAGAGTCAATGGTAATCTTGCTGCCCATACTCCAGTTCGGATGCTTTAAGGCCTGCGAGACCAAGACATTTTTCAGATCCTCCTTTTTCATTCCCCGGAATGGGCCACCGGAAGCGGTCAAATAGATGCATTCGATGGGATTGGCATACTCTCCT
>JBIKMV010000147.1:0-7331 GCA_044359055.1 Catalimonadaceae bacterium | reverse complement strand
TACAACCCGGAACGCCTTCGGGGATACTAATACCGAGATTTTTGTAATAGGTTTCCCAGGCTGGAAAAAAACGGTCGCTTCCCGGAATTTTGAATGTCATCGGCGAAAGTTCAAAAACGGCATTTCTCCCGTTGGCCGATTTAAATGCCTCGTACAACAGTTCGGAGCAATACCATTTTCCGTTGCCGGGCAGAAATGCATCATCATAGGGTTGCCCCAGCTGCAAAAGGCCAAATTTTTTCGCATCGGGAATAAGCTTCTGAAAATCCGGTTTCAATCGGGCCAGCAGGGCCTTGTGGCTGCTGTAGGCAAGAAATGTTTCCAGCTTTGTCAAAGTTACTTTGCTGCCTATGGCTTCCAGTACTTTCCATTTGCCGGAATCGGCCACCAGCAGGCCTACATGGCTGAACTTCAAATTGTTGTGACCGGTTGTTACCTGCTCAATGGCATCGCAAAGAGGGCCGCAATCCAGATCTAGGAACAACAGATCTCCTTCCCGGAGGGATTCCTGACTTTGAGCAGAAAAGGAAGCGAAGAAAAATAAAAAAGCAAATAGGCGGCTTTTCAAACCGAGAGAAAGGAGTGTCTATTTTTGGGGATTTTGAGAGGCCAGCACCATCCGGACCTTCAGTTTTTCGCCGATGGACATCACATCGGCCAGGTCTTGAATGGTCAGGGTTTTGTCGAGCCGGAGCACAATGGTTGGCTGCTGAAGAGTGGCCACCTGTTCCTTTATTCTGCCTTCCAGTTGTTCGAAAGGAACCGGTACCTTGTTGATAAAATAACTTTTATCAGCCGTAACAGAAACAGTAATCTGCTGCTTGGCCATCACCTGGGTTTGCTGGGCGCTGGGCAGAAACAGTTTTATCACATTGGGATTGACCAAAGTGGAAACAATCAGAAAGAACAACAACAGGAAAAACATGATGTCGTTCAACGACTCGGTGCTGACCTCGGCTGTTTCTCTGGGTTTTCTTCTTAAGTTCATAATAGTCTGGTGATTGGCCTTGAAAAGTATTTTCCTTATTTGCCTGGCTCAAAGAGCAGGTCCATAAAATCGAGGGTAGCCTGCTCCATTCTTTCCACCACTTTCTCTATCCGCATATTAATGAGGTAGTAGCCCAAAAAGGCAATAATTCCCACCATGAGTCCGGCGGCAGAGGTAATCATTTTCTGATACAATCCTCCCGAAATGGTGCCGATGGAGAGGTTATCGGTCATGGCAATGTCATAAAATATTTTGATAACGCCCATAATGGTACCCACAAAACCGAACATGGGAGCCAGTTTGGCAATCAGACTCAGGTAGCCTATGTTTTTTTCGAGGCGGGTTATTTCCAGTTTTCCGATGGCTTCCATGGAGCCTTCGATGAGAGCAGGTTCGGAGCCGAGGCGTGAAATGCCTTTGTCCAACATGCGGCTGATGGGCGTATTCACAGTCTGGCAAAGCCTCCTTGCTTCGGTGACATTTCCGCTTTCCAGACTTGATTTGAGGCCATTCACAAAGCCCGGCTCGTAGGACATGGCTTTGCCTACGGTCAGAAATCTTTCTATAAAAATATAGACCGAAACGATGGAAAGCACAAGCAGAATGAGAACAATCGTAACCCCGGTGGAGCCGCTGGAAAGAATAAGGTCTATGACCGTTTGTTTATTGATCTGGGCATTTTGACCGGCTGCGTTGGCCAGGGTATCAACTTGCTGGAGAAGAATCATAATCGTTTAAAGTAATGAATGAATTGAAGAATGTAAAAGTTTTGATATTCAGCGATTCAATTTTGTGGCACAAACCTAAAACAGTGCATGGGATTTCCAAAATCAGATTTTAAAGTTTGCTGTTTTCCTTATGCCGGCTGGCATCACGGCGGGTCTTTTTTTCCAGATTTTTTTGAAATGCCTCTTCCAGATTCACTCCTGTTTGATTGGCCAGACAAACCAGAACAAACAACACATCAGCCAGTTCGTCTCCGAGGTTTTCTTTTTCTGCACCCTTTTTCCAGGATTGCTCCCCATAATCCCGTGCCATAATGCGGGCCACTTCGCCTACTTCTTCCATGAGTATGGCGGTGTTGGTGAGTTCATTGAAATACCTGACCCCTACCTCTTTTATCCATTGGTCTACCTGTATCTGAACTTCGCTAATGTGCATGACTGAAAACGATGAATGGGTTCAAAAATTGTTCTTTTTCTTTTTTGGTGCTTGATTTTTTTTCGGACCGGATATTGGTATTTACCTTTCGCCCATGAATACTCCCATAATATTAAAAAACGGCACTCTGGTAAATGAAGGCAAATCTGAATCGGCCGATGTTTACCTGAAAAACGGCAGGATTGAAAAAATTGCGGCAAGCATCTCAGCCGGCGGTACCGATCGCGTTATCGATTGTTCCGGCCTGCATATCCTTCCGGGCATTGTCGACGATCAGGTGCACTTTCGTGAACCGGGTCTTACCCACAAGGGCAACATTTTTTCTGAATCACGAGCTGCGGTAGCCGGAGGCGTTACCTCCTACATGGAAATGCCCAATACCAAACCCACCACCACCACGGCCGCAGAATTGATGAACAAACTGAATATGGCAAAAGGCCGAAGCTGGGCGAATTATGCCTTCTTTTTCGGGGTGACCAACGACAACACCGAGGAAGTGCTTAATGTGGACATAAGTCAAACCTGCGGTATCAAGATTTTCATGGGTTCTTCCACCGGGAATATGCTGGTAGACAGCCCCGGAATTCTGGAACGGATATTCGGAGGCACACCCCTCACAATTGCCACCCATTGTGAAGACGAACGGACCATTCTGGCCAATCTGGAAAAAGCAAAAGCCCGGTACGGCAATGCCATTCCCATAAGCGAGCACCCCGTAATCAGGAGCCGGGAAGCCTGCTTTTTGTCTTCTTCTTTTGCCATTTCCCTGGCCCGAAAGTATGGCACCAATCTCCATGTGCTTCACCTCACCACGGCAGAAGAATTGATGCAATTCGAACCCGGACCCATGAAAGGCAAAAAAATAACCGCCGAAGTCTGTGTTCACCACCTGTGGTTTGACGACTCTGATTATGCCCGCCTCGGCAGCCTTATAAAATGCAACCCCGCCATAAAAACCAGGAATGACAAAGAAGCCCTTTGGAAGGCCCTGCTGGAAGACAGGATTGACATCATTGCGACAGACCATGCCCCGCACACCATGGAAGAAAAAAACAGGGAATATCCTGAATCGCCCGCGGGTCTGCCACTGGTGCAACATGGTCTGGCCATGATGCTTACAGCGGTAAACGAAAAAAAAATAAGCCTAGAAAAAATAGTGGATAAAATGTGCCACAGACCAGCCGACCGCTTTGAGCTGGCCGAAAGGGGCTACCTGAGAGAAGGCTATCATGCCGACATTGCCGTAGCAAATCTCAGTATGCAGCATGTGGTAGAAGAAGAGGATGTGCTGTACCACTGCGGATGGACACCCCTAAAAGGCCAAAACCTTTTCGGAAAAAATGTATTTACCTTTGTAAATGGGCATCTTGTGTATGACCATGGAAAAATACTGGGCGAGCCACTGGGCGCTCAGATAACCTTCAACAGATCCTGACTATGAAAAGATTCTTTTGCTTATTCGCTTTTATTCTTGCCTTGTCGTGCGCATCCAGGGCACAATACTATCTGGAAGACCGCTGGCCAAACCTCAGTTTTTTTCTTCCTGTGGGATTTCATGCCTCACCCGACAGTACCAGGCGGATTTTTGTGATTGAGCAAAACGGTAGAATCAAAGTCTTTACAGACACTGGCAATGTTACCGGCGCAGATACTTCCACCTTTCTGAATATCCGGTCCAAACTGCCCAATATTTCCCCCGGCAATGAGTATGGACTGCTTGGTATGGCATTTCATCCGAATTACAACCAAAACGGCTATGTATTCATCAACTATTGCCAATTCAGCCCTTTGAGGACTGTTATTTCCCGCTTTACCAGAGACCCTGCCAACCCCAACCGGGTATTGCCTAATTCCGAAAAAATCATCCTGATTGTGACGCAGCCCTTTGCCAACCACAATGCTGGATCCTTGCTTTTTGGAAACGATGGCTATCTCTACATCACCATGGGCGACGGCGGGTCCGGTGGAGACCCCGGAAACAGGGCACAAAACCGAACCAATATGCTGGGAAAAATTCTCCGGATAGATGTGAATGTTCCGGAGAACGGACCTGCCTATGCCATTCCTCCGGATAATCCATTTGCCTCAAATTCAACGGGTTGGGTAAAGGAAATGTATGCCCTCGGAGTGAGGAATCCCTGGCAGATGACCAAAGATGCCGAAACCGGAACCATCTGGTTCGGAGATGTGGGACAGGGGGCAAGAGAAGAAATTGATACCCTCCGGAAAGGCGCCAACTATGGATGGAAAATCACGGAAGGAAATCTGGCCTACACCGCCTGCGGAACCTGCGATACCTCCAATTATGAAAAACCACTCGTGGATTATGGAAGGACTCTGGGCATCTCGGTTACAGGAGGATATGTATACCGCGGTCAGGAAATGCCCCGGATGAGGGGTGCTTATTTTTACGGAGATTATTCTTCGCGGCGCATCTGGACTTTGAAAAAAAATCAGCCGGCCGGCCCGTATGTAAATGCAGATTTCCTCACCGCCGGAGGTTCCATCAGTGTATTTGGCGAAGACTACAACCGGGAGTTGTATGTGGCCCGGTACTTTGCCAGCACCGGCAAATTTTACAGGATCCGCTGCGCACCGCCGGCTCCCAGCCTGACAGCGCCTGCCATCAGGACGGTTTGCGCAGGAGATTCTATTTCCATGATTGCGCCCTCACTTCCGGGAATTGGCGGCTACCGATGGTCGACCGGTGACACATCTCTGAGGGTGGTGCTGAAAAGTCCGGGGGTTTACAACCTCAGCCTTCAGGTGCGGAATTCCGAGGGTTGCTGGAGCAGCTCCTCTGCGCCGGTCAGGCTTCAGGTAAAAGATGTTTTGGCCCCTCCTGCCATTTCTACCCTTTCGGGTTGCGAGGGCGATACTCTCGAAGCCACTCTTCCGGCCGGACTTGTATATACATGGTCTGCCTCGGGAAGTCAGAACAGGTTCAGCACCAGCAGTCCGGGTGCTTTCTGGGTTTTTGCAGCAGATTCATCCAACTGCAAAAGTGATACCGCTTTTTTTCAGGCGAATTTTGCTCCCGTGCCTTCTGCTCCGGTACTTTCGCTTGCAGGCGATACCCTGAAAACTTCTGTTGCTCCAGGTGTATGGTATGAGTGGCTGAAAGACGGAGAGGTTGTGGATACCACGATGTTGCCCTTTTTTGTGCCTTCTTTGCCGGGTCTTTATACGCTGGTGATTATCAGTGCTCAGGGCTGCCGCAGTCCCGAATCTTCCGGGTTGAATGTTTTGTCTGTAAAGCCTGCCGGAAAAAAATCCCTGCCTTATGTGGTATGCCCGAATCCGGTTAAAAGCAATCTGGAATTGCGTTTCCATATGTCCGGCCTGACCGGTTCTGTTTCGGCAGAAGTTTTCAATACGAACGGTCAGGTGGTTATCACAGAGGTCAAACATTTCAAACCGGGGGAGACCACATGGATTCTGGAAACCGACAAGCTAAGGCCGGGTACCTATTCGCTATCGATCAAATCGGGAAAGAAGAATTTTGAAAGCCGGTTTGTAAAAGAATAGGCGACAGCGCTCAGCGTGGTAGAAGAGCTAATTTTTCTACCCCGGCGCCCGATTCACTTTCATATTTCAGAAGGTAGATGCCTGCGGCAATTCCGGCCGGAGAAATGATATGGGAAGTCCCGGAAGGAAGGTCCGGAAGGTATAAAACCGGTCTTCCATTGGTGTCTCTCATACTGAGCCTGACTTGCCCTGGGCTATGGTTGAGTATGAGATAACCCGATTCAAGTTGTTGAATTTCAATCGGGAGAGTGGTGTCCTTCCTTTTTTCAGGTACAGAAACAATGATCTGACTCGGATGCAAACCCCTGTCAAGCATGGCTTGCGTGATGAGGTTGTAGTGCTGGGTTCCGAAAAGCGTTGAATCCATTTTCTGAAACAAAACCGCCGCCTGGGGCATGCTGAGGTTGGCCACAAAAAAGGGGGCTACCGACAACAGAACCTTATGGGTTGCGGCCCGGCCCATGAGGAGTTCTACATGCATCAAAAAAGAACTGAAAATCTCCCCATCGCGGTGAATCTGACCCTGCAGGCTGAAGGGATATACTTTGTTGCTGAGCAAGTTGCGGCCCGGCCAAAACTCGTTGTGACCATCCCATTTGAACAGATTTTGCCACTGCCAGCTGCTGCAGGATTTCACATAAGAACCCGCCAGATAATCACATATGCCCTCTTCTACTGCTTTTCTCTCCTGCCCCGAATTGCCGAAAGGAATGGCCGATTGCATCAGGGCGTGGCCGTATTCATGCACCACCACAGCGGCATCTTCTCCATCGTCTACATTGCCGTCGCCAAAGGCCAGCACATCCTGAAGTGGAGAATAAGCCGAAACATCAGCGCCGTCCATGCCGTGGGCATCTACCTTCAGGGGATAGGAAGCGAGACTTGAAAAGCCGAGACTGTCGGTAAACCTTCTGAAGGCATTGAGGTGATAAAAAGCATTGACCTCTTCGAACTGTGGTTCATTTCTATAAAAAAGAAACTGTGGCAATACAGAGGTGCTCCGCAGCCTTACCGGATCCGAAAATTCCCCAAATTGGAAGTATTGATTTTTTAGGCGGAATGTATCGTTCTGAAAACCAACGCGTAGCATCACGGTATCGAGAGCAAGGCTGAGCAAAACCGAATTGGAATCTCCTCTGTCCCGCAGAAGACCGCCGTAGTTGGCATTCAATCCTGCGATGGGATCGGGGATAAAAACACGGGCTTTGATGAGGCTGTCGCCCCCGGAAAGCATGAGCCAGTCTTCAGAAAAAAGAACTTCGCCCCCCGGCAAAACGAAGTCGAGAACCGCTTCGGTTTTTCCCTGCCCGGAAGCACGGGCAGATTTGCGGGCCAAATACCATTCGCCATCCTTTTCTATCCAAACGGGGTCCGGATTTTTTTCAAGCCTCGCCGTACTTTTCAGGGAAAGAGATTCATGGTTAAAATTCGGAGTAAGCCACTGACGCTTTTTTTGTTCCTTGTCCATCAGACAAACGGCACGGGCCTGATAAACCGGAACATCCTGATAATAAACCTGATATCTGATCCAACCCGTTTCGTTTACCGGCTCGGCTTTTAAGGAAAACGAAGCTTCTGCCTTGTTCACACTTTTGCCTGCTGCAGTCCGAAAAAGGGGGAAATCCGAGTCGCCGTCCCGGGTGCTAAATGACAG
>JBIKMV010000146.1:0-7400 GCA_044359055.1 Catalimonadaceae bacterium | reverse complement strand
CCCTTCCGGCCAAATTCCCGAATCCAGCAGAGCAATGTTTCTGTATCTGACCGGGTTTTGAATTCATATCCCTTTTCTGACAGAATGGTTCTCAGTTCATGGTGGTTGTAAATTTGACCATTAAAAATCAAGCCGGTTTGCCCCTCAGTTGATACCATGGGCTGGCTTGCATTTTCCGGATTATCAGTGATGGCCAGTAAGTTATGCCCTAGCCATATTTGCTCTGCCCCCCAATCCAGATGCAAAGTCGCCTGACCATCCGGACCCCGGTGCGCAGATGCATTCAGCATTCTTTTCAGGGCTTCGCCGGCCGATTCCGGATTTCCTGATTTTTGAATGATTAGGTGAATGCCGCACATATGACCGGTTTTTCCGCTTCCAATTACCGAAACGAAATGCTTGCCTCCAAATCAAAAAAAGCCATGCTTGTGGCATGGCTGGGTTTACGATTGTGTAATGAGATTTAATTTCGTCGGTTCTGGTATTCGTTCAACACCCTGGTCAGTCCGGGTTCAGCAACTTCTTTCAGCGGAGTGATATCAGTCTGGTTCGGATCGAGTTGGAAGAACTTACCATTGTAGGCAAGGAAAAGTTGCTTGCTCCCGGATTGGTTCAACTCCAGAACTTCGTACAATTTGTCTTTGAAGTCGGCGTACAGCACCAGTTTGGAATCTGAAAACTGGTAGTGGAAATTTTCTCTGTTGTTTTTCTTGAAAACTATCTCAGGATGAATACTTTCCAGTGAGGTGTTTTTGGTAATACCGTCCTCAGGCAATGTAATGTCCTGGGTTTGCGGAAGTCTCAGAGATTGGGTTCCGGGTTCATTTACCTCCGAATCTCTTATGTTTTTATTGTCAGCAGGTATTTGTTCTGACCCTTTTTTGCTGCTTTCGATAGCCGGTCTTTCGGGCTTTATTTCCCTTGTGCCAGAAGCATCCTGAAAATTCTTGTTGCTTTGGAAATCCTGAGCGGGCCCTGGTTCCGGTGTTTCTTCCTGATTGCCCGAAGCACCGTTTTCAGGGTTGGTTGTATTTTCGATTTTCTGATTTTGTATTTGTTGCTGAGCGGCTTTTTCATCTGCAGGTTTGCGCAGCTGCTCATATCCGAAATAAACGCCGATGGATGCAAGACCGATTCCGGCAGCAATGGCTCCTATTTTCGCGGCTTCTGTCAGGCTCAGGGTCCAAAGGGAAACCGGAACTTGATTCAAACCAGCTTTAAGGGCAATCATTCTTTGCCTCTTGATGGCCTCGATGGTGGCTTGCTGAAACTCAACCTCATCATGCAACTCAGGATCCTCGTGGATCATTTTCTCAAACCCGGATCTCTCCAGGTCGTTCATCTCCTGATTGAGGTAAGATTCAATGAGTTGTTGAAACTTTTCGTCGGTGTATTTCATTTCAAAAGGTTCAATCTAAGAAGTCAGATGGTTTGTAGTTGGCTTTGACAAGACGGTCCAGTTCGGTTTTGCATTTGTACTTTTTGGTTTTTGCCGTGTCAGCATTGGCAAACCCCATTTCCTTAGCAAGATCGGTCATAGACATCCGGTCGAAATAATACAGCAATAAGAGACGCCGGCAGGTTTCCCCGAGCGCATTCAGACAGTTCCGGATAATCTCCTCTCTTTCCTTTTTCTCCCAGTCAATATGGGTAGGAATTTCGGTCATATCGCCTGAATGTCTGGACTTTCGCTCCAGTTCCTTTCTCCACAGATTTTGTGATACGCTGTAGAGGTAGGTGCTGATTTTAGAACTCAAAACCAATCGGTCGTTTTTTATTTTTTCCCAAAACACCACCAGAGTATCCTGAAAAACATCTTTGGCTTCGTCTTCTGTACCACTATTTTTCATAATCATTTTCACGATCATTCGATAGTTTTTCCTGTACAGAAATTCGAGGGCCTTTTCGTTTCCTGCTTTTATAAGCTCCAGGACCTTCTCATCTGTCATATTTCGAGATGCTTGGCTTAAATACTTTTAAAACCCGTTTTGGTAACCTTTAAAATTGGTTTATTTTTTTAAGGATGCTAAATCCATGTAAGTAAATGGAGGTTTTTTACATTTCTGACATAATCATCAGAGCCTCTTCCAGAAAATAGTCCTTTGTTATGCGTTGGATAAAATTCTTTTCCACCTCTTCTTTCGCCGGGTTGGTTTTGATTAATTCCAGATTGGCAGCCAGAGAACTGGCCCTGAAACCGGGAATGTTTTTGTTGAATTGTCCTGCCTTGTCTTCATCTCCTTTCATGTTTTTCTGCATGGCCTGATAAGAGGACAGGTCAATGGGGTAGGAGGAAGCATCCTGACGGTCTTTCAGTTTCGAAGCCTCAGCTTTAATAAAATTGAAATATGGATTCTTCGTGGTTCTCTCCTGACTTTTGGCTTTCAGCCGGCCAATAGGAAGCGTGGAGGTCCAGGGTGAGTATGCTGCCGAAATGGTCTGGTCCCAGTTCATTACAAAATCGAGTTCTTTTTCGCCTACATCCAGTTTTTCGTACATATCAGGAAAGATGATATCGGGTGTTACGCCCCGCAGCTGGGTGGCCCCGCCGTTTATCCTGTAAAATTTCTGGGTGGTGAGCTTTACAGTTCCCGATGGGCGTTCGGCCTGATTGGTAATAAAAAAGTCTGCGGGATTCTGGCTCAGATCGGTCATTTTCTGAACTGTGCCTTTGCCATAGGTTTGCATACTTCCTACAATCACTGCCCGCTTGTAATCCTGCATGGCCGCAGCCAGAATTTCGGAAGCTGAGGCCGAAAAAAAGTTGGTCATAATAATCAGTTTCCCGCTGAAATCCACGCCCGGATTGGGGTCGTCCAGTACATAGGGTGCGCCTTCTTTGGTCTTAACCTGCACAATAGGACCCTGATCGATAAACAAGCCACCCATTTTGACCACATCCTGAAGTGAGCCTCCGCCATTGTTTCGAAGATCCAAAATGATTTGATTGATTCCGGATTCTTTCAGCTTCCTGATTTCTTTTTTTACATCGTCATAGCAGTTTCTTCCTCCCCGGGTATTGCTGAAATCGGCATAGAAGGAGGGAAGATTGATATAGCCCGTTTTGCCCTTGATTTTGTCGTGTTCCAGAATAGCCGATTTGGCATAGGTTTCTTCAATTATAACCACATCCCTCACGATGGGAATCACTACAATGGAACCGTCTGGTTTTCTGACGGTCAGTTTTACGGTAGTTCCTTTTTTGCCTCTTATGAGTTTGATGGCATCATCTACACGCATATTGACCACATCTACCGGCTCGCCATCTCCCTGGGCAACCTTCAGAAATACATCGTCCACTTTCAGCTGACCTTGTTTCCAAGAGGCAGAACCAGCAATAATATTGGCTACACGGATAAAACCATCCCGCTGCGTGAGTGTGGCACCTATACCTTCAAACTGGCCTGTAAAGGCAATGTCGAAGTTCTCCTTTTCCTTCGGTGTCTCATAGTCGGTATGGGGATCGTAGGTTCTGGCTATGGCATTAAGGAAATCTCCAAAATGGTCTTCTTCACTGATTTCCATGAGCCGCTTGAAAAAATCTCGGTTGTTTTTCAGGGTCTTTTCCCGGGCTGAAGTTTCCAGTTCTGCCAGGGTTTTTATTTTTACCACCGTGTCTTTCCGGGTTTCGGCCTTTTGCTGGATTTCCAGATCTATGGCAATGGCGGTCACAATCTGATACCTGAAATAATCTTTCCATTCCTGAATCATCTGCAGGGTATCTGCAGGGTATTTCCTTTTGTCTGGATCGGTTTCAATTTTTCCTTTTTCTTCAAGATTGATGGGCTTCGACAGGTAGGCTTCATAAAACCGGTTGACCGTAGAAATCCTTTCTTCATAGGTGTCTTTCACGGTATGATAAAATCCGAATTTTTCGTCCCTGATTTCGTCGTCTATGCTAAGGCGGTATTTTTCAAATTTTGCCAGATCCTCCTGAGTAAAAATGCGTTTCTGAAAATCCAGAATCTTCAGATAGGAGTCGAATACCTTCCCGGAAAATGCATCGTTCAGCTCCTGGGCTTTGTAATGTTCCCGGTTGAGGGTTTGCATTACGGCTTTCAGCAGAGCTTTTTTTCTGGGCTCACTTTCATCCTGAGGCGAATAACAGGACGATGCCAGAAAAAGACAATAAAGGGGAATAAATAAAAAGAGCTTTTTCAAAGGTGAAAAAAAATAAAGGTTAAAATAATGCCAAATTTCCTCCATTGCCATAAAAATTTTGACCACCGCTTCATTTAAAAGCCTCAGAGGTCAAAAAATCGGATACAAAAACAGACCATTCCGCCGGACCACACATGCTTGTTTTCAGGTTGCTTTTTCAGTTCCGGTTGTCCGTTTGGGCTTTTTTCCATTATCCGGGAAAAGAATCCAACCTTTTTGTTTCGCCGGAACAGAAATGGCTGCAGCAGAAGGTAAGGCACAAAATAACCACATCGCCCTGAATTTTGAAGGGTAAAATTTCAAGTCCTGCTTTTCTCCTCGGTCCTCGGCCAGGGAAGAACAATTGCCAGCAAGTCCGGGAATGGAAATTACTGCCGGCAATAAGATTACAGTGCAATTTGAAATGAAGGCAAAAAATCCGATTTTTGTACATTCATTTCAGGGTTTCCCGGAACATGCCGGTTGTTGCATTATCCGGAAGCCTTGTCTGACATTTTACTACTGCTTACACCATTCAGAATGACATTCCGACAAATTGCCCTCGGCTTTACCATTTCTTTCTTTTTTTTCTTTTCAGGTTCCATAGCCCAGATTACCCGGGGCGGCAATCCCCGAAGTAGTCAGAAAATTGTGGCTTCTGATGATGTGCCGGAGGTATTTCTCCCGGAAATCAATGTGGAAAAATTACTTGCCGAAGATGCAGAACGAAGAAAGCTGGGAAAAGAATTTGACCGCCGCTTTGGCTTTACTTTTGATGTGGCCTTTACCCCGCAGAACTCCGGCGTATGGAAGGAACTTCCCAATGGGGACCGCATCTGGCAATTGAAGATAAAGGCTAAAGATGCATTTTCTATCAACCTCACATTCCACCAATATTTTCTGCCGCCCGGCGCCGACCTCTTCCTTATCGGTAAAAAAAACCGGATCGGTGCCCTGACCTCCGACAACAATCAATCGGATGAAAAACTGGGAACCGGCCTGATAGGTGGCGATGAAGTACTGCTGGAATATTTTGAGCCTCTCTTTGTACGGGGCTTGGGCAAACTGGAAATCAGTAAGGCAACCCGCGCCTACAAAGACCCTTTTTCTGTTCAGGGTTGGGGGCAGTCGGGCGCATGCAATATGAATGTAAACTGCCCCCGCGGATTGCCATGGCAAAATCAGAAAAGGGCAGTAGCCCGCATCATCGACAATGGCGATGCCTGTACAGGCGCTCTGGTAAACAATACTTTGCAGGATGGTAAACCCTATTTTCTAACTGCGAACCATTGTTTCAACAACGCCACTTCCACATGGGTTTTCTCTTTCAACTGGGAAGCTCCGGGCTGCACCAATCCTTCAACTGCCATTCCCGAAACACAGACCATTTCAGGAAGTACCGTGAAGGCAAGGGCCTCCGCTTCCGATTTCCTATTACTGGAACTCAGCTCCAAACCCCCCGCTTCATACAATGTTTATTATGCAGGCTGGAATGCAGGGAAGACAGCTGCACTCAATACCACCATCATCCACCACCCTTCGGGAGATATCAAGAAAATCACTTTCGATGAGCAGCCACCGCTTACATGGGGCTACGGCATTGGAAATCCAAATGACACAACCCACTGGAGAACTGTGAATTACGAATATGGTACCACCACAGAAGGCGGTTCGTCAGGCTCCCCGATTTTCGACCACAACCAGAGAATTGTAGGGCAGCTGCATGGCGGGCCGGCTTCCTGCACCAACATCGATTCTGATTACTATGGAAAATTTTCACTCTCGTGGTATCTGGGAACCACCCCGGCTTCCCGCCTGAAAGACTGGCTCGATCCGCTCAATACCGGTGCCCTGGCACTTGATGGTATGGACCCCGGCTGTAGGAAAATCAATGTCAGGCTTCCTTTCAGGCAGAATCTCGACACCGTCGCAGGCCTGCTACCCTATCTTTGGAATGTAAAAAATCCTGATAATGACTCTACCTTCCGGCTGGTTTCGGGCGGCTTTCCCTCGGGTTCCGGTAAGGCTTTGGTAATCAGGGCAGAAAATGCCATTCAGGTTGGCCGTGCTGATTCCCTTTTGATGGCCCCGGTTTCTGTTGCCGGATATAAAAATTTGAAATTCGGTTTCAGAAGAGCCTACAGAAGGTTTTCGGCTTCTTCCTCCGATCAGCTGCAATTACTCGTTTCACGCAATTGCGGAAATTCATTCAGTCTGCTGAATACCTGGACCGGTCCCGATTTGCTTACTGTTTCTCAGACCGGTATTTCAGCTCCTTTTGCTCCGGTTGATACCGGTCAGTTTGCGTCTGCATGGGTGAATCTGGATAGTACTTTTAACCGTGCCGATCAATTGGTTTTTGCTTTCCGTTTTGTTTCCGGTAATGCCGGAACGCTTTGGCTGGATGAATTTCAGATTCTGGGCGATTCGGCAGGAAACCGTCCTGTAGCCCGGTTTTTTTCCAGTGCAACAGGGGGTTGTCCGGGTACATTTATTCAATTCATCGACTCGTCTATGAACAATCCAACCGGCAGAATCTGGCGTTTCGAGGGGGGTAATCCTGCTGTTTCCACCTTGTCCAATCCTCTGGTTGGCTATTCATCCACCGGTGTGTTCAAAGTATCGCTGCTGGTAACCAATCCGGAAGGTGCCGATTCGCTTATTACCAACGGGTATATCACCATTTTTGATGTGGGAACAGCTCAAACGCCTTTCAATCAGCCTTTTGCTTCATCCGGAGCCTTTCCTCCTGCGGGATATTTCCTCCTTAATCCCGACAACAACCGTTCATGGGAAATCAATGCGGCTGTAAATGCTCCCGGAAGTACCGGCGGAAGCCTGATGTTCGACAATTATGCCAACCCCAATGTGACGGGACAAAAGGACTGGCTGTTGTTTCCCCGAATCAGCACAGCAGGGAAAAGTAAACTCAGGTTGAAGTTCAGTTATGCCTATAAGTTTTATCAGGGTTTTGGTGGAGTAGCCCCGGATACCTTTACCATTGGCTATTCTTCTCAGTGCGGAGGCACCAGAAAACCCCTTTGGCGCAGAGGCGGAACCCAGCTGGCAACAGCGGGATCACAGTCTTCCAATTACACCCCTGCAGCAGGAGACTGGAGAATCCTTTCCCTGAATCTGGATTCTTTGCTGGTATACCCTGAAGTTTCCGTTTCTTTTGAAAATCTTTTTGGTTACGGTAATCGCCTTTTTATTGACGATGTGCAGATTGATACGGCCAACAATTGTCCGGATGCACCTAC
>JBIKMV010000145.1:0-7407 GCA_044359055.1 Catalimonadaceae bacterium | reverse complement strand
GATTTCGGGAAGGCTTCATGGGCATATTCCATTGGAATGAATTCATAGAAAATCCCATAATCTAGAAGCAATAGCATTTCGCCCGGCTTGCTCAGATCATCCTGAATGCCAAAAAATCCTTCTGAAGCATTGTAGGTTTCCATGTAGGTCATCTGAGGATTGGAAATGAGCCGTTTAAACTCTTCGCGGTATGGGGTGAAGGAAACTGCACCATGCAGAAAAACCTCCAGATTGGGCCAGATTTGTGAAATATCCTGAACCCCGGTTTTTTCCATGATTTTGCGGAATAAAACCAGCATCCAAGTGGGTACCCCCGAGATGGAAGTTACATTTTCGGGCAGGGTATTGTCAATAATGCGCTCTATTTTTTCTTCCCAGCGGTCCATCAGAGCGATTTCGAGGGAAGGGGTGCGCATCCACTGTGCCCAGGAAGGCAGATTGTGCATGATTACAGCCGAAATGTCGCCGCAAATGGCATCTGAGCCAATGGGATTGGGCTGCAGGCTTCCGCCCATAGCCAGATTCTTGCCCGATAATACCTCCGAATCGGGACGGTTGTCCAGATACAGGGCAATCAGGTCTTTGCCTCCTTTATAATGACATTCCTCCAAAGAATCTTCGGTAACGGGAATGTATTTGTGCTTGTCGTTTGAAGTACCCGAAGATTTGGAAAAATAGGAGGTCTTACCGGGCCAGAGCACATTTTCTTCGCCCCTCATGGCCCTTTCTATCCAGGGAAACAACTCCTCATAGGACGAAACCGGTACTGTTTCCTGAAAATGCGACAATCGCTCCAGTTTGTGGAAATGGTATTTCCGGCCCCATTGGGTATCTTTTCCTTTTTCGATCAGGTTGGCAAACTGCAGATTCTGGGTTTCTACAGGTTGTTTTCGGGTGGCATCAATCTGGCCAATTCGCTTTTTCAGCCACCAGGCTATGATGCTGTTGAGAGGAAAAAACATATTCAGGCCGGTAATTCGGGCAGCAAATAAATGCCAGTCCCTGAAAAAGAAAAATTAGTGAAGCAGAATATCAAAGGTAGATAAACTAAAAGGTAAGTTCCAGTTCTTCCACCACTTGTCCTCTACAGATATGCTCTTCAAAAATGCGGTCTATTCCCTCGGGTGTGAGGCCTCCATAAAAAGTACCTTCGGGATATACCACCAATGCGGGACCAAAAGCGCAAACATCCAGACAGCCTGCCCTCTGGGCCCGCACCTGAATGGGCAGACCTGCTTCCTTGATTCTGGCCCGGAGGCGATTTACGGCTTCCAAGCCAAAGGCTTCACCGCAGCATTTTTTTCCTTCGGCTTTCTGATTGGCGCAAACGAAAATATGTTTGTCGTATTTCATAATCGGATGTGGTTGCAAAAATGCAGATTGCTCCGATAGCTATCAATGGATATTTCTTCTTTTAAGATTATTTTCAAAAGCCTGAAAGTCAAGAGGAAAAGTATTGAATGTATGTTTTTTTCCTTTGGCTGAATTGCATCCAAAGAAGAAATTTTACCAAAAATCCCGGCCAATGGCTGCCCGGTGAAAAAGAAATGTGGTCGGTAATCAAGGTATGATTTCCTTTTTCGGTCAGTTCATGGAGGTGCCTCCAGCCAGAGAGAAAAGGAGGGAGCTGCCGGCCTTCGTCTACAAAAAAATAATGCCCGGGCTCATCGCTGTTCTGCACAATGTAGCAGTGCCAGTTCCATGAAAAAAGCAGAAAGTCCAACCTGATATGGATTTCATCGCCCGGTTTTTCTCCTTCGTACTTCCCGATGTTGACTTTGGGAAAAGCAGGGCTCAGGGCCTTCAGGAGCCTGAGGTTGAATCCCGACCTGACCTTTTCAAATCCGGCGGGCACTTCGGTTTCAAAGTGCAGAGAATATTTAAGGGTCTGCATGTGTATTTTTACATATGTTAACCCCAAAAGCAATGGCCTTGTTTATTTTGAAAAAAGCCTTCCTGATGTTGGGTTTTTCAGGTTACTCCAAAATTGTCTTATCCTCTAAAAACATTACATACCTGCCTTTCTTCTGCGTACTGAAAGAGATTGGAAATAAGACTGGGATACTTTTGTTACAAGCCTTTCAAAGGGCGTTTTTATGAGAAGTTTCATCCTGATTTGCATAGCCCTGAGGCTATACACACTCAGTTGCCCCGCTCATGCGGAAGGCGGACCGGGCAACCGGAAAGAAAAATCTACAATCAGCCTGCAAAGTCGATTTGAATCTGGCTGGGTTTCCATATTTCTGAGCAATCGTCAAACGGGCGTTTACCGGCGTTTTATTCTGGAGAAAAGCCTTGATGGGCAGCATTTTGCTGAGGTAGCCCGAACAGAAGAAAGCCATTTTGACGGTGGAAGTCATGTGATTCAGTTTCGGGATTTCCCCTTCGAAAAAGCGTCTCTTTCCTGTGTATTTTACCGGGTAAGGGCCGTGGATGAGTTGGGCTGGTTTGATTTTACCAATACCCTGACCGTAACAAAAGACGATAATCTGGCCGAGCAGAAAACGGTCCGCCCTGATTTGTCCATACAGGGTGGGCAGTTTTAATCACTTTTTTTGATTTGGTTTTTTGATTTATTCAAAGAGGGAGTTTTGGCTCCCTTTTTGATTTCTCTATGACAGAGATTCCAGACAAAAATTGTTTTCTTTCGCTTCTTAAATTCATCAGACATTGTTGCAGCCGCTTTCTACACTCCCCTTTTTGAAGACAGGCGATACCATTTGCCTTGTCAGTCCGGCTTTTTATGCCAGTGAACAGGATATCCTTTCGGGCATTAAAGTACTGGAAAGCTGGGGGTTACAGGTGGTCGCTGCACCCGGAATATTTGACCGGTGGGGAAGTTTTGCCGGTTCTGATGAGGTGCGGATGAGTGACCTTCAGTGGGCACTGGATCATCCGTATGCCCGTGCAATCCTTTGCATACGGGGGGGCTATGGAATAAGCCGGATATTGCCCGGCCTTAATTGGGATAAATTTCAGGAAAATCCCAAATGGCTGACCGGATTCAGTGACATTACCCTACTTCATCAGAAAATCCAGCAATTGGGGTTTCCATCGCTTCACGCTCTCATGGCAGCCCGATATGGTTCGCCTGATTTTGCCGAAAGCAGCCGTTTTATGCGGGAGTTTTTTTTTGGAAAGAAAAAGGAAATCAGCTATCCGGTTCTGAATCATGACTGGAGACCCGGAAATATAAGCGGCCTGCTCTGGGGAGGCAATCTCTCCATGGTATCCCATTCCATCGGTTCGGGACTGGAGTCCGGCCGGGAGGATTTGATTCTCTTTCTGGAAGAAGTGGGAGAGGCCTACTACCGGATTGACCGTCTTTTACGGCAGATTGTCCGGGTTGAAACTTTGATGAAGCGCGTCAGGGCGGTGGTTCTGGGTCAGTTTACCGATTGTGCCCAAAAAGAATTTCCGGAAGAAATACCTGCCATGGCAGCACAAGCATTCAGTGGGCTTCCGGTATTTTCAGGATTGCCATCCGGTCATGGCAATCCGAATTTTCCTCTGGTGCTGGGATTTCCTGCCCATTTGAAAAAGCAAGGCGGAGAATGGCAGTTCAGCCAAAGCCTCGGTTCGGATGCCTGAATCTATGGTTACCCCACACAGAATTTTCCATAAACCGCAAGCTCTCCCCCTTGATTCGTGTCCCGCGAATCAACCCAACTCTCTGAATATAAACACCTTTCCTGCATTCCATTCATGGTTCACAACTCATAACTACTTCTCCACCATCACCGCAAAAACCTGCATTTCCTTTCCTGTGAAAACCTTCAACTGATACAAACCCGCCGGAAGCTTCAAAACTGAGATGGATTGTATATTTCTGCCTTTTTCCTTCACCACAATTCTGCCCATTGCATCCATCAAAACCAGTTCTATGGATTGGCTGGTTTCGGGCATGTCGATGTAGAGTTTGTCTTTAACCGGTTGGGGGTAAATCCGGATTTGGCTGGATAAAATGTCTTTGCCTGTAGTAAACAATACACAATTGGAGGTATCTGCACAATTGCCTTTTGTGGTTCTCACAGCATAGCGACCATTGTTTGGAGGGGAAAAACTTTGCTGATTAGCCCCCGGAATGGCCTGAAAATTCTGGTTGCAATCCAGCCACTGGTAGCTGTCCTGGTTGTTGGCAGCGTTAAAGCTCAGGCCATTGACGATTATGGTATCGTTGGGAATGCTATAGTTGAGCGTACTGGTGATGATGGAATCACAACCATTGGCAGCCGTTAAAGTATCTTTGTAAATACCCGGAGCATTGTAGGTTCTGGTGCCAACCTGGAGACTTTGGCCCTGGCAAAGATTTACGGTTTGGTTTTTTGTCTGGATGGGTTTGATGCTGAGGGTGAGCGTTCTGATGCTGTCGCAGCCGTTACTACCCGTTAATGTATCTTTATACGTACCGGCTTGGCTATAGCCCAGAAAGGGATCCGGGTATTGTTGGCCGGCGCATAAGGCTTAATCTGGATTATTGAGTAGGGGAGTAGGGAAGATGTTTCCAATGGCCCCCTTCCCGATAGGCCCGAATTTGGTTTTATTGTTTTCGAGTTTAGTGAATGAGTTTCAGGTTTCAGAGTTTCAGGTTGGGGGGCAGAGTTGAAAGTCGAAAGTTCAAAGTTGTAGGTGGTTTAAATATTGAAAATCAGAGCGTTATAAAAAAATTATGAGTTTCGACTTTGACCTTTCCCTATCCACTTAAAACTGAATGCTAAAAACTAAAAACTTGAAAAATCTATGCCACCTTACCGGCCAATAAGGGAGATGCTGCCTCTTGCAGTTTGAAGGGCCTCCTTGCCAAAACGGTACCGGATGGAATAAAAATACACATTGCCCATCGCCTGCCGGGAAGAGTCGATATTCCAGGCTTCACCTACCTCCTGTGTACGGAATATCAACTGACCCCAACGGTTGAAAACATTCAATTCATATTCTTCTGGTTTGCAGCTGGCTTTGGGAATAAAATCTTCGTTTATTCCGTCTTTGTTTGGCGTGAAGGCATTGGGAATATCAAGGCTGCAAGGTTCTTTTTCGCAGATTTTAATATCCACCGATTTTTCGAGCGTGTCGCGGCCACATTCCAACTGGGCAATTGCCCGCACCTGAAATTGTCCGGAAACTGTGTAACGGTGTACTGGCGAAAAGTCGAAGGAGGAGTTCAGAGGGCCGCTGCCGGGGTCGCCAAAATTCCATGTCAGCAGCTGAATGGCATTGTCGGATTGAATGGAAAATGCAACATCACCGATGCAGGAATCCAATCTTTCGGCTCTAATGGTCCCTATGCAGGGGCATTCCGGAATCCGGACGGAAAGGTAGAGGGTATCGCTGCCACAGGAAAACTGCACAATCGCTGAAACTTGAAAAATTCCGGTATCCGAAAACCGGTGCTCAGGATTGATGGCCGTACTGGTATTGCCTGCGCCGCTCCCGGGATCGCCAAAGTTCCATTGTATCTGCTGTATGGTTCTGTTGGACTGAATGTTAAAAGCTGCATCACCCCGGCATGAATCCCGTACCTGGGCCGACATATTTCCGGTACAAGAGCAGTCGCTGATGCGAACGGAATAAAAAAGTGTATCGGTGCCGCAGGGAAAAACAGCCACGGCCCGAACCACAAAGAGGCCGGTATCTGAAAACTGGTGTACCGGTGCAGGCACAATACTGGTATTGGCAGAACCACTTCCGGGATCACCGAAATTCCAGTTCACGGAAAGAAGCTGAGGACCGTTGATGCTGAAGTTGATGGAATTTTGAAGGCATTTGTTTCCGGAAATATCAATGGAACCCTGGCAGGGGGAGTAATTGCTTACACAGCGAATACAGCAACCATATCTGGAAAAATAGGCATTTCGAACAGCATAATTCTGTGGGAAGGCGAGTTCAAGAAAAAATCCCATTCCGGGACCTACCTGAGTGGATAGCCAATAACTGGCAGCTGCATCGCTGCTGATTGAAAACCTGCCGGCGTTATTCCGGCCACCATTTGGAATGGCGGAGAATCCGGAAAGGTTTGTGGCATTGGTATTTGGAGGCCTCCAATAGGTAAAACCTGTGCTTTTCAAAAGTCCTCCTGCCTGGTTGGGTTGATTGCCTGGTTGCTGGGGATTTGCATTCGGGTCGAGAAAAAATATGAGCTTGTAAAGGTCTGCCATGGTGGGAACCCGCCATCCGTTTGGACATGGATTCCGTGTATCGCTGGCTACAAAAAAGTTGTATAATTTTCCTTTCGGACAATCAAAAGAGGTATCGTTTTTATAGGAGCACATCCCCGGACCGGAAAGACCGGCCCATGTGGTTGAGTCGCTTACATTCGGGATGGCATCACCATTCTGAAAACGGGTGACTTTCAGATTTTCGGCAAACCAAACCATACTGTCTATCCGGACTGTTTTGTAAGTATTGCCATCGATATCAGCCACCTGCCCGTAGGTTATGGAAGGATTGTGTACGGTGGGTGAGCCGCAGGAATGGCTGCTTCCCTGCCCAAGGGCCCGAAAGGATGGGATTATCATCACAATGGCCAGAATGAATTGGATCAATATGCCTGAAAAAACTCTTGTTTTCACTAGATTTAATGGAATGGGAACTTTTTGGTTGTCGGTACTACAAACCTTGTGAGATTACAAATTTAACGAAAAAATTTTCGTCTAAAAATCCCGGCGATCTGGTGGCAGGGAATTCGCATTTAAAAATTTTGTTAATTATTTAATTGATAATATATTAGCACAATATTCTGGCTTCAAAAAAAATGAAAAATTTTGAAGCCAAAAATGATAAAATAGCAATATTTTTAGATTTAATTTCATTATTGAAAGATCACAGGAGGGTTAGCAAAGGTAATATTCGCCATTCCTTGCCTGAAATATTCTTTTTAACCCTTGCCGCTGTGGTAAGCGGTTGTAATACATGGGAAACCATTGAAGAGTTTGGCAATCTTAAGATTGATTGGTTTCGAAAATTCCTACCCTATAGGCATGGAATAGCCTCTCATGACACCTTAGGTGCATTTTTTGCAGTCTTTGACCGCAAAACCTTTTCAAGTTTTTTTAAGGATTTTACCCAAAAGTTAGCTCAAAAAGATAGTCGTGTCCTGGCTATTGATGGAAAAACTGTTCGAGGTGTTGCATCTCAATTTGGCGATTCGCCCTTACATATTGTATCGGCATTTTGCACCCAAAACAGGCTTACATTAGGCCAGGAAATTGTTGGTGAAAAGTCAAATGAAATTACGGCAATTCCTGATTTGATCGACCTCTTAGATTTAAAAAATACTGTCATAACTCCGCCTGGGTTCGTGTCCCACGAATCAATACTACTTGTAGTCGAAGGAAGGAAATTTAATGGTGCAAAATAGATTGTTTCTCTCATAGTTCGTTAGTTAAAACCTCGAGTGTGCGAACTAAA
>JBIKMV010000144.1:0-7430 GCA_044359055.1 Catalimonadaceae bacterium | reverse complement strand
CATCGAAACCGATGTGATAGCCAAAGGGCTAAGTGAAGATACTGTCCGGTATATTTCTGCCAAGAAAAAAGAGCCCGAATGGATGCTCAACTGGCGGCTTGAAGCCTTCCGGATCTGGAAAGAAATGACCCCGCCACACTGGCAAAATCTTTCCATTCCTGAAATAGATTTTCAGGATATCATTTATTACGCTGCTCCCAAACAAAAGAAGAAAGTAAACAGCCTGGACGACATTGACCCCGAGCTGAGAAAGACCTTTGAAAAGCTGGGCATTTCGCTCGATGAGCAGAAGCGCCTCACCGGGGTGGCCGTAGATGCCGTTATCGACTCGGTATCCATTGCCACCACCTTCAAAAGTAAGCTTGCCGAGCTGGGCATTATATTCTGCTCCATGAGCGAAGCCATTGAAAATCACCCCGATCTGATAAAGAAATACCTGGGTACTGTGGTGCCGGTGAAGGACAACTACTTTGCCGCCCTCAATTCGGCGGTATTTTCTGACGGGTCGTTTTGCTACATTCCCAAAGGTGTTCGCTGCCCTATGGAACTGAGCACCTATTTCAGGATCAACACCGCCAATACCGGTCAGTTCGAAAGGACCCTGATTGTATGTGAGGATAATTCTTATGTCAGCTATCTGGAAGGCTGCACGGCCCCCATGCGGGATGAAAACCAGCTGCATGCGGCGGTAGTAGAACTGGTGGCCATGGAAAACGGACACATCAAATACTCAACCGTACAAAACTGGTATCCCGGTGATAAAGAAGGCAAAGGCGGCATTTACAATTTTGTAACCAAGCGGGGCATCTGCCTTGGCAACAAGTCAAAAATTTCCTGGACACAGGTAGAAACCGGCAGCGCCATCACCTGGAAATATCCCTCCGTTGTGCTCAAAGGCGATGATTCGGTGGGAGAATTTTACTCCGTAGCAGTAACCAATAATTATCAGCAGGCCGATACAGGGACCAAAATGATCCACATCGGGAAAAACACCAAAAGCAGGATTGTTTCCAAAGGCATTTCTGCCGGAAGGAGCCAGAACAGCTACCGCGGCCTGGTGCAGGTAATGAAGCGTGCCGACAATGCCCGAAACTTCTCCCAGTGCGACAGCCTGCTGCTGGGCAATCTGTGCGGTGCCCATACCTTTCCTTATCTTGAAATCGAAAATCCCAAAGCCCGGGTAGAACACGAAGCCACCACCTCAAAAATAGGCGAAGACCAGATTTTTTACTGCAATCAGCGGGGCATATCCACGGAAGATGCCGTGGCCCTTATCGTAAACGGCTATGCAAAAGAAGTCCTCAACCAGCTTCCTATGGAATTTGCCGTAGAAGCGCAGAAACTCCTGGCTATCAGTTTGGAAGGGAGTGTGGGGTGAAAGTTCAAAGTTCAAGGTTCAAGGTTCAAAGTTGAGGGTGGAAGGGTAAAATAAAGGAATAAGATGTCGAAGGTTTCCCGTTTTGAAGATTTGGTGGTTTGGCAAAAAGCCAGGGTACTTTCTTTCAAGGTGTACCAAATAAGTGCCGATGGTCCAATTATTAAAGACTATGGTTTTAAAGAACAGATTCGGCGGTCTTCAGTTTCAATATCTTCCAACATTGCAGAGGGATTTGAAAGGGGTGGGAATAAAGAATTTTTACAATTCCTTTCTATTGCCAAAGCATCCGCTGCAGAAACACGCTCCTTGCTTTATCTTGCTTCTGACCTGGAATACATTTCAAAAGCTGAGTCTGATAATCTGATAGCCGAAGCCTCTGAAGTTGCCAGAATGATTTCATCGTTAATGAGTTATCTCAAAGGTTCAGATAAATCAGGAGCCAAGTATGTTTCAAATTCCAACCAGACCTAATACGGAACCTTTGAAAATGATTCAGTTGAGCAAAGTTTATCATCCTTGTTTTTTCAACCGGTGCTTTGACCTTTAAATTAATGTTTTGTTTAGCATGTTTTGCCTAAAATTAATTTCCATAAAGTTGTTGTTTTTAAGTTTTTATATACTTTGAACTTTAAACTTTGAACCTTGAACTATTAAAAAAATGCTTACCATAAAAGACCTCCACGCCCGAATAGGCGATAAAGAAATCCTGAAAGGGATAAACCTGACTGTAAATCCCGGTGAGGTGCATGCCATTATGGGGCCCAACGGGAGCGGGAAGAGTACCCTGGCCTCTGTGCTGGCCGGAAGAGAAGATTATGAAGTAACCGGCGGGTCGGTCTTGTTCAGGGACCAGGACCTTTTGGAGCTTTCTCCCGAAGACAGGGCCAGAGAAGGAATATTTCTTGCCTTTCAGTATCCGGTTGAAATTCCGGGCGTTACGACCATCAATTTCCTGAAAACAGCCCTCAACGAAGTCCGCAAATACAGAGGCGAAGAGCCTCTTGATGCCGTTTCATTCCTCAAGCTGATGAAAGAAAAAAGCAAGCTGGTGGAAATTGATCAGGCTTTGCTGAGCCGTTCATTGAACGAAGGCTTTTCCGGAGGAGAAAAGAAAAGAAATGAAATTTTTCAGATGGCCATGCTCGAACCAAAACTGGCTATCCTGGATGAGACTGATTCAGGTCTGGACATAGATGCCCTGCGCATTGTGGCCAATGGGGTGAACAAGCTGAAAACTCCGAACAATGCCACCATCGTGGTGACCCACTACCAGAGATTGCTCGACTACATCGTACCCGATTTTGTCCATGTGCTCTGGAACGGCCGCATTGTGAAATCAGGGACCAAAGAACTGGCCCTGGAACTCGAAGAAAAAGGATACGACTGGGTAAAAGCCGAAGTCACCCCGGCATAACCTCTGGCAATGAAAACAATGGGCAATTCTTCAATAATGGAAGGGCTTAAAGACCAACTGATTGGCCAGATAGAAGCGCTGGATGGCATATCGGGTCAGGGCGCTGCACAACAGAAAAATCCGGCACTGGCCGCCTCCCGGGCTTTGCATTTTCCGCATGCCAAAAATGAGGAATGGAAGTATTCTCCCTTTTCTCTTCCCAAAAATTCTACCTTTCAGCTTCTGGCAGCGCAGGCAAAAACAGCCTTTCATTTTCGTAATCCGGGACTGGAGCATGTTTATTTTTTGGTTTTTGTAGATGGTGCCTATCAAGCGGCTCTCAGTGCCCAAAACATTCCCGGCATTGAGATTAAAAAAATAGAATCCCCTCAGGATCAGTCGCTTCCCTACGAGAATAATATTTTCAACCACCTCAATCTTGCCACTGCACACCTCTCGGGAATCAGCCTGAAGGTGGCCCCAAAGGCAGTAGTGGACCAGCCGGTTGTGTTTCTCCATCTGGTAACCGCGGCCGAAAATGCCTGGGTTCAGCCCAGAATTCAGATAGAAGCGGGCGAGAGGGCGGAGGCTGTGTTCGCAGAAATGTGGCAATCAGAAAACGACAACCTTCTGGTCTTTAATATGGTTACCGAATTGGAAGTAAAGCCATCGGCAAGAGTAAAATGGATAAGTTTTGAAAACCTGAGCCGGCAGATTACCCTCGTCAATCAAACAAGAGTTGAAGTTCGCGAAAAAGCAGTTTTTCAGCATGTGGTGCTGTCCATGGGTCAGGGTTTTGTGCGCAACAATCTGGAAATCAGAATACATGGCGAAGCCGGCGATGCCCACATGTATGGGCTTTCCCTTGGAAATCACAAGCAGCATGCCGACCACCATACATTCGTAAACCATAAGGCCGAAAACACCACATCCAATCAGTTGTACAAAGGCATTTATTCCGGCAAATCTACCGGCGTATTCAACGGAAAGATTTTGGTAGACCAGGCAGCTCAAAAGACAAATGCCTACCAATCCAGCAAAAATATTTTGCTCTCTGCCGATGCCAAAGTATTTGCCAAGCCCCAGCTGGAAATTTTTGCGGATGATGTAAAGTGTTCGCATGGAGCCACCATAGGGCAGCTGGACGAAGAGCCGGTATTCTATCTTCGAAGCCGCGGATTGGACGAAGCTACCGCCAAACACCTTCTGATTCAGGCTTTTGCTTCCGAAATTTTGATGCAAATTCCGGACGGAGACCTGAAATCCATGATGGAAGAAGCGGTGCTTTCAGAAATGCAGGGCATGACCGCCCTGTCCTGATATTGTCCTTTCTGCAATCCCGAATCTGAATGGCAGACGGGGTCAACATCAAAAAGTATTGCCGATACAGGGAGAAATTGAATAAACAGGGAAAACAAGTTCACCCAAACCAAGTCGAATAATTCAAATGAAAGCAGCCGATAAAAAATTTGATGTTCAGGAAATCAGAGCACATTTTCCCATCCTCGGTACAAAGGTTGGGAAATACGATCTGGTATATTTCGATAATGCGGCCACCACCCAAAAACCCGTTTCGGTCATTGAAACCCTGGATGAATATTACCGGACCTATAACGCCAATATCCACCGGGGAGCCCATTTTATGGCTGACAAGGGCACCACCGCATTCGAAAATTCAAGGAAAAAAATTCAGGAATTCATCGGGGCCGAAAGTCCCGAACAGGTAATTTTTACAAAAGGAACTACTGAGGGAATCAATCTGATTGCCAGCGGCTTGTCCAAAGGTTTTTTGAAAAAGGGAGATGAAATCCTGGTAACAGAGATGGAGCACCACGCCAACATCGTGCCCTGGCAAATGGCCTGCGAACAAACAGGGGCTGTGCTGCGGGTGGTACCGGTTCTGGAAAACGGTGAACTCGATTTGGATGCTTTCGAAAAACTTCTTGGCGAAAAGACAAGGGTTCTCTCCTTCGTTTATGTATCCAATGCCCTGGGAACCATCAACCCGGCAGAGTACATGCTCAGGAAAGCAGCTGAATGCGATTTGATTACCATATTGGACTGCGCACAGGCGGTTGGGCATTTCCGGATTGATGTTCAGAAACTTACCTGTGATTTTGCTGTTTTTTCGGGGCATAAGATGTACGGCCCCACCGGCATCGGCATTCTGTATGGAAAGAAAGAAAGACTCGAGGCCCTGCCCCCCTACCAGGGAGGTGGCGAGATGATCAAAGAGGTCAGTTTTGAAAAAACCACCTACAACGAATTGCCTTTCAAATTTGAGGCCGGCACCCCCAACATTGCCGATGGCATCGCTCTGGGTACGGCAGTGGACTTTATTATGGGCCTGGATGCTGTGGCTATAGCAGCGCATGAACACGATTTGCTGGGCAGGGCAACAGAAATCATTGAAAATGTGCCCGGTATAAATATTTTGGGCAAGGCAGCCAACAAAGCGAGTGTGGTTTCTTTTACTGCCGAAAATGCCCATCCCTCCGATATCGGGACCCTCCTCGATCAGTTTGGTATTGCGGTGCGTACAGGCCACCATTGCTGCCAGCCAGTGATGCGGAGATTTGGTGTGCCGGGAACGGTAAGGGTTTCACTGAGCCTGTATAATACCCATGAGGAGCTGGAATTCTTTGCTCAGGCCCTTTCCAGGGTGATGGGCATGCTGGGCTGAAAAGGCCATTGGGTCATTGATATGGGAAATAAATTTGAACTGCCTTAACGCTGAAAGCCAATTTTGCTTAAATTTACGCCCTCAAACAGAAAGCGTTCTCTGTTGCGGTCCCGTAGCTCAGCTGGATAGAGCAACTGCCTTCTAAGCAGTAGGTCTTTGGTTCGAATCCAAACGGGATCACATTTAAAGTGCTGGATAGAGCATCCCGACTAAAGTCGGGAAGGTACTTGGTTCGAATCCAAGCGAGATCAAAGAAAACAAATATATCCCCTGTAAGTCGCTGATTTGTAGGGGATTTTTTTTGGGGAAAAAAAAGGTCAGCGGAAATTTCCCCCAACTTGTATTCCTTCCACTCACTAATAACTCAATCCCCACTTTTATAAGGTTCTCCCTGTTGCGTTCCTGAAGTTGAATGGATGGGTTGGCAGAAAATTTAGGTGTATTCAATCAATCAGGCATGATTTAAAAAAGTTTAAGATATTCTTCAAACACAAAGACTCTATTCCTTCTGTTACCGGTCTTTTCAGACAATATCCCTACAGTAACAAAATCATTAACCAGCTCATTGGCTGTTTTATAGGTGCTTTGGGTAAGTTCCTTCACCTGATTTACATGTATTACCGGTTTTCTGAATAAGTGCTGCAATAAGATACCCGCATTATGTGACCTTTTCCCAAAATGAACGGTTAAATTTGACTCTAGTCGGGCTTTCAATTCCAACACATCAGATAAAGTTTGTTTGGCATTTTCTGCGGTTTCGGCAAGGCCCACCAAAAAGTATTTCAGCCACTGCTTCATATCATTTTTGGTTCTTACAAAAGTGAGGTTGTCATAATACAGACCCTTGTTTTTCTCAAAAAAAGCTGACAAGTACAACAATGGTTTGGTCAATATCTTTTGGTCAACCAAAAACAGGGTAATGAGTAGCCTGCCAATTCGGCCGTTGCCGTCTAAAAATGGGTGTATGGTTTCAAATTGATAATGTGCGATTCCTATTTTAATCAATGCAGGGACCTGTATGTCCTCATTATGCAAGAATTTTTCTAAATCTCCCATTAATTCATTCACATACATTTGATGGGGCGGAACAAATACAGCATCAGCCAAGCTGTTACCCCCGATCCAATTTTGAGAAGTCCGAAACTCGCCTGGTTGTTTGTGTTCGCCCCTAACACTGCTCAATAAAATTTTGTGTGTGTTTTTAATCAGACGAGAAGATATGGGTAAGGTCTCTAATTCTAAAATTGCCTGATTCAAAGATTTGATGTAATTGTTTACCTCTTTCCAATCGTTTTTCCTTTCCGGCGCAATTTCATCTTCATCCAATAGTGCTTCATCCATCTGGGTTTGCGTTCCTTCAATCCTGCTCGAAACGACAGCCTCTTTGGTTACATGAAGCTGTATAAATAAATCTATGTTGGGAACCAATCGGGAATACGAATTCAACTCTCCAATTTTAATGGCAGCCTTTTCTAAAAGCATGTTAATGCTTTGGTCTTCCCAAATCCAAGAATCATTTATCGGATTGGGTTTAAAATAGAAATACCCTGTAGGATCTTTTATCGTTGTTCCTGCTTGGTATTTATCCAGATTTGTCATTCCTTTTATTGTTGTAGCAAACTAACATTAAAAAATCCATATTTTACCTTATAGTCACCAAACTAACATAATGATTTTCTTATTTTAGTTTGGACTCATTCTGAAATACTCCCCCAAAACCGGACTAGAGAATGAGCCCAAGCTGCGGCAAGCCGGTCCGGAAAGATGTAACTATTGATGTAACCCTGATGGGTCATCAGGAATTCTATTCCGAAGCTAAACTGCTTCAAATGCCGACAAGTCCGCACAGGTCAGAAGCTTCGCCCTTTTTTCTCCTGTAACCGTAGCGCTGCTGCGAATTTCGAATAAGAGAGGCTGATTTTTTGCATGCCCGGCCCGCACAACTTTGCCGTCGGGCTTAACCTCTCATCACGAAG